>CAJPJR010000030.1 GCA_905369775.1 Prevotellaceae bacterium UBA1746 | reverse complement strand
TCATTTTGCTCGTGCCGGTGCTCCTCGTCTTCAGTTGGTCTGCTCGCTCGCGCAGCGAGAGCGTGGCGGCCGATCAGCGCCGTCTCGTCGTCCCTTGGTTTGCCCTCCTCTTCCTCTTGGCCATTGCCCTCAACACATTGCTCTCGCTCTCGCCTGCCGTGACCGAGCCGATCAAAACTGTCGACAATTTCACCCTCACGATGGCGATGACGGCCTTAGGCTGCGAAACCACAATCGACAAATTTCGCCAAGCCGGTTGGCGCCCTTTCGTCTTGGCGCTCGTGCTCTATGTTTGGCTGGTGTTCGGCGGCCTTTTGGCCGTCAAAGCTCTGTCTTGGGGCGGCCTCATCGCCTAATTGTCGACTTTCCACAAACCAAACGACTTCAAAACTGCAGTCGTTCGATCTACTTCTAAATTAGAAACAGCCTCATCCGCAATGCTCATCCATGAGCGTTGCGGATTTCTTTTTTGAATCGGGCACTTCCTTTCTGCGGTTGGTTATCGACCAGCAGCAAAAGGGCTCATAAAGTATCAGTTGCTCGACGGTTCTTTTTCTGCGACACACTACAACTTGAACCGGTGTATACCCCAAATGGTATGACATTGCGAGGCTGTTTTCTCAAGAAGACAACTATTTTTCAATGAAAAACCACGAAAAAATCAATTTCCCAGAAAAAAAACTTCAGGTATGAACGAATATGGCACACCCTAATCCTAACTTTGCAGTCGTTAAAGTTATATTTCACACAAAGGGATAGAACGACTATGGCACTCAATCAGACCAATAAGCTCGTGTGGATAGTGGAAACACTCGACAAAGCCCAAAAGCTGACTTTCGAAGAATTGAACAGACGCTGGATGGACTATGAGGATATGAGCAATGGCGAAGCTCTGCAAAAGCGCACATTCCACAAATGGCGGGACCACATCGCCGACACCTTCGGCCTGTTCATCCGATGCGAAAAGTCGGCACCCTATCGGTATTATATTGCCAATCGGGAGGATATAAAAGAGCGCAGTATAGCGCAATGGCTGCTGAGTACACTGTCGGTGAGCAACTCACTGCTCGAATGCAAGTCTCTCAAAGAGTGCATACTTCTCGAGGAAGTGCCGAGCGGACGTAAGTATTTGGAACCGATTGTCGACGCAATGAAGAAAAAACGTTTTGTCCATATTCGCTATTTCAACTATCGGAAAGAGCGGGAGCGAGAACATCGCGTGATGCCGTTGTGTGTCAAACTATTTAGACAACGCTGGTATATGGTGGGGCGTACCGGTTCGGACAAACTCAACATGGTTTTCTGCCTTGACCGTATTCGGGATTTCCGCTTGTCGAGTTGCTCTTTTGACTACCCGGAGGACTTTGTTCCACAGGAATACTTCAATGGTTGCATCGGCGTGATCGCCATTAAAGATTGCCCGAAACAGGACGTAAAAATCAAGGTTAGTACCATCCAAGCAAACTATCTCCGCGACTTGCCTATACATGAATCACAACAGGAGTGCGAGCGAACAGACGAATATAGCATCTTTTCCCTGCAGGTGCGCCCGACCTTTGACTTTCAACAAGAACTGCTTTGGCATGGAGAAAACTTGGAGGTACTGGAACCGCTTTGGCTCCGCAAGGAGATTGCCGGGATCATCAAGAGAATGTGGAATAAGTATAACCGATAAGAACGCGTAAAGTGGGAACTACTGGGCTTTTTGCCATAGTCGGCAACCTGCTGCGCGACGCCCCAAATTAGAGATATACTGCGACCCGTGTTCAAAGGAGGCAACTCCCATGCTAAGCTGTATACGCCCACGAGAACTTTTTTGCATCACACCCTAAAACCAAAGTAATGGGAAACAATTCAGACTACCCAAAAGAAGAGAAGCCCAGCAGTTGGAAGTGAGCATCACCCCTATTGGAGAGCTACCTTTTGAACTGTTGACGATTCCGCCCTATCAAAGACCTTACAAGTGGACAGCAAAGCATGTCAACCAACTGATCTCTGATCTGATCACCTTTCGAACACAGCAGCATTACAGACTGGGAACGCTGGTTTTGTACAAAAACGCAATTGTTGACGGTCAACAACGTATTCTCACTTTGGCTTTGCTAATTCGTGTCATGTTCGATTGTTTGAAAGAGGACAACAGGGAGTCCCCCTATGAAGAGTTCAACGATAAGATCACGAAGTTTTCGGAACAAGTCTCGTTTAGCAACCATCATTCTCTGCACAACATTGTTGAGAACATTCATACCATAGAGCGGCGCAAGACAGATTTTGATCCGCAACTGTTCGATTTCCTATTGACGAAGTGCGAATTTGTGGTTGTGAATTTGGATGATCTCTCAGAAGCCTTCCAATTTTTCGATTCGCAAAATGCCCGCGGTAAAGATTTGGCACCGCATGACCTGCTGAAAGCCTACCACTTGAGGGAAATGTCTTCGCTCACAGAGGAGGAAAGTAAGCATATTGACGAGTGGCAAAAACAACCTACTTGGCACCTGAAAAGGCTCTTTCTCACCTTGTTTCGCGCCAAAAGATGGTCGAAGGGAAAAACAGCGAAAGAGTTTACGAAGGAACACACAGATTTGTTCAAGGGCATTTCGCTGAAAGACGGCAAGCGCTACCCCTTCTGTCAGGTGGAAATCATGGCACACGTCTTCACGAAGATGTACAATGAAGATCAAGTCCGCGCGATAGACAACCGGCACATGGCTTATCCCTTCAATCTCGACCATCAGATCATCAACGGAGGGCGATTCTTCGAAATGATTAGCCATTATACGAATTTATATGAGCGTGTGCATCAATACCCCCAAACCCTGCCCAAAGGAAGCCCGGCACTGGAGATTTTAAAGTTGATCACTTCTTATAAGGGCTGCGAAAGAACAGGGGACAGGTATGTCAGGAGTATGTTCTATACGCTACTGCTGTACTACGTTGACCGATTTGGTGAAGAAGAACTCGACAAGATTATACCTCTATTCTTCATTTGGGCTTATAAACTTCGGCTGGAATTATCGGCTGTACGACTGGCCTCCGTGGACAAATACGCTGCCCAATGGGGGAGTTTGTTCAGGAAAATCCATGAAGCCAAAACACCGTATGACCTCATCAACGTCAACATTGAAGCAGTAAGAGCCGAGAAACGCTCCGGCTATGAGGAAATAGAGCAAAGATTCAAAGCATACAACAAGTACTATGATGGTAAAAATTGATAGTGAAGTTAAGCAACTGACTGTAAGGGAATTTCTGTCAGATGGGCAATATGTTATTCCCATTTATCAACGCAACTATGATTGGGGAGAAAGAGAGACCTTGCAGTTGCTGGAGGATGTCTCAGACTACGCGCAAAAAAACAGCAATCAAAAATACTATATCGGTTCGGCTGTTGTATTTGTTCGAAATGTGAATGGGACAACCTATTTCGAAATGATAGACGGCCAACAACGTTTGACAACGCTGACCATTTTGGCGAGTCTGTTGAACCACGAAGGAAAGGCAGACTGGTTCAAGCAACCGAATCTGTCTTACGAGCACCGAAAAGAGGCAGATGAGGCACTTAGAAGGCTTCAAGAGGGCATGCAATCCGAACATCCCGCAGCACGAAATATAGTAAATGTATATGCTTTGCTTAAAAAACATCTGACCCCTGTTCTCGAAGCCAAAGGATTGGATAAAGCGCAATTTGCCGACTACCTTTTTAATCAGGTGAAGATTCTACGCATTCCACTCCCGCATGATACTCAACTGAACCATTATTTTGAGATCATGAACACACGCGGAGAGCAACTGGAAAAGCATGAAGTGCTCAAAGCCACGTTGATGAGCAAACTGCAGCCTGAAGAGCATTCCCTCTTCCACTGGATTTGGGAGGCTTGTGCTGACATGAATTCCTATGTGCAAATGAATTTCTCTGTGGAGAACAGAACGATTCTTTTCGGTAAGAATTGGAGAAAACTTCAGTTTGATCAGTTCGATAGTTTGCGCGAAGCCCTTTTCAAGCAGAAAGACAGTGAGCAGAAGTCAAAAGAAAACAGTGCTCCCCTCACCCTCAATCGTCTTTTTGAAGACGCGAAAAAGGGGAGTAGATACGGGCAGTCTGAGGTAGGAAGTGAAGGAACGGGAGAACAAGAACGATTTGGTTCAATTATCAATTTCCCGAATTTCCTGCTGCAGGTGCTCAAGGTATGCTACCACCGCAGTGAATTCTATCAGGAGGAGAAGAAGATAGATAAACAAATTAGACTCGATGACAAAGGCTTGATCCCGATCTTTGAAACCGTACTTCAGTCTTTGGCCAATGAGGAGGAACAAGCGAAGTTTGTGAAGTTCTTCATCATCAAGTTGCTTTTTTTGAGAACGCAATACGATCGCTACGTGATCAAACGAGAAAAGCACAACGGCACCGAGAGTTGGAGTTTGAAAACGATTCAGAAGTATGACAAGAACAAAGTTGATTATGTCAACACATTCAGTTCAAACGATGAAGGCGGAGATGCAAAAGCAGTGCGACTGCTTGAAGCAATGTTCCACGTCTCTGCTCCGACACAGATTTACAAACACTGGCTCAATGCTGTGCTATATGCCGTTTATCGGGAGGAAGCGATAACACATTCTGACCTTCGAGAGCGGTTGTATGATTTGGCACGCTGTTTCATGCTGGATGTTTACCTTGCGGGGGAAGGAAAGGTGCATGGCTTCGAAGAGATCGTTTTTCGCGAAAGGTATGAGCCGAAGAATCGCATTGAAGAGATAAATTGGAGACGAATCGACTGTGGATGCAATGTGCACAATTTCATTTTCAATTTCTACGATTTCATTACATGGCAGAAATGGCAGAAATGGCAGAATGACCCTAAATCGCAGAATGGCTCTAAGGACTATTCAAAGTTCGATTTCTCCTATCGTACTTCGGTGGAGCACTTTTATCCACAAAAACCGATGAAAGGCTATCCAGTTTTGAACGACGATGTTCTGCACAGTTTTGGCAATCTCTGTCTGATCAGCAGTAGCATGAATTCGAAGTTCAGCAACAATATGCCCAAGGCTAAACTCGCAAACTTCGGTCTCGACGAAGAAGTGCGGAACGGCCTTAGCCTGAAGTTGCTCGAAATGATGGATATCGTAAAAGAAAAAGGCGATTGGAGCGAGAACGAAATTAAGGTATTCAATGAGGAAGCTAAGCAGCGTTTTCAGGAAGCATTAAGCAATCAGAGCCCAATAGGACATGACCTAAAGGAAGGGAAGGAATGAGAAAGGCTTCAACATTTGCCCACCTCATCGAAACAAAATAGATTACACACACAACCTATAAATAGTATCATTATGAGTATCAAAAGTATCGAGCTTAAATTCTCAGAGGTCGGTATGACAACACCCGATCAACCGCGAAAAGCCAATTACATCCCGGTGGCAGTTTTGACATTTGACAACCGCAAGACCAAGAAGCGAGTCTATCTGGAAGGCATGCTGGAGGATAAGCGATCGGTAAATGGCTACTTCGGAGGACAAACATTTATTGTTCTTCACGTTGACGAAGAGTTCCGCGTCTTCGACTTGCAAGGAACGTTCCAAGGTGCTGTTTCAGCAGCAGAATACGGCACACCCATTGATGGGGGAGAAGATTGCTTCATTCTCTGCAAAGGCAGAACCATCACGAGGATATCCGATAAAGGAGTCGTTGGTCGTTCAAGAGAACTCACCGACGAAGAATACGCAAAGTACTTTCCGGAGTGAATAAATGGTGAGTCAGCGGTTGCGATTTGAAAACTCTGACAGCTCATGTCGCAAACAGAAATGGTATGAATTCCATAAAGTGAGCACAAAATGAACGAACACAACTTGTCATTAGAAAAGTTCCTCTCGGAACTACGGACGATCACGGAGTGGACTGTTCCACTTGATGAGAATGATTGGCAAAGTTTCGAAGACAATGGAAACAATCACGTCCTTGTTTTGAAAACGGCAACAGATGATTTCACCGAGCCATACTTGCTCACGCTGTGTGATCACATTGTTGAACAGTACAAAAAAAAGGAAGTACCCTGTGCCAATCTCATCGAAGTGCTCATTCTCCTCCGCTATCCGGTTCAAGTCTCGCCCATGATGAACGAAATTGCCATGGCACACGAGAGAATAAAACAAATCGCTCCTCACTACATTGATTGCGAGATAAAGTGGGGGCTGTCTCCAAAGATGGAAGGCTCTTGCGAGATGACCTGCGCATTCAATCATGTAAAAGACGCATAGTATAGCGAAAAAACGACGTAAAACCTGTTCGAAACAACTTACTCTTCACAGTTAAATGTGCTGTGAGAGAAGATGTTTTGGATCGCGGAACATAAAAATCTGCATGTGGCGTCAATGTCGTGTTCTTGCAACGAGAACAGGATACTAAGGTGGAGCTTTCTCCCTAAAATCTTAAAACTATTTTTGCGGTTCATCCGCCATTTCGAGTCGTCGGTCGTTAGACGATATTACTCGAGATGGCGGATGCTGCGCAAAAAAAGACATCCCGACGCCGAAGCGTCGAGATGTCGGGAATGTGATTGCTTGATGAAGCGGGACGGGATTAGCCGTTCACCTTCTTCATGTGAGCGATGAGTTCGAGCACCTTGTTGGAGTAGCCGATCTCGTTGTCGTACCAAGAAACGACCTTCACGAACGTGTCGGTGAGGGCGATACCTGCCTTGGCGTCGAAGATGGAAGTGCGCGTGTCACCGAGGAAGTCGGAAGAAACGACAGCATCTTCAGTGTAGCCGAGTACACCCTTGAGTTCGCCTTCGCTGGCTTCCTTCATGGCAGCGCAGATCTCGTCGTACTTAGCGGGCTTGGAGAGGTTCACCGTGAGGTCAACAACCGAAACGTCGAGGGTGGGAACGCGCATCGACATACCGGTGAGCTTGCCGTTGAGTTCGGGGATCACCTTACCCACAGCCTTAGCGGCACCCGTGGAAGAGGGGATGATGTTGCCCGAAGCGGCACGACCGCCACGCCAGTCCTTGAGCGAGGGACCGTCAACGGTCTTCTGCGTAGCCGTGGTGGAGTGAACCGTGGTCATGAGACCGTCCGTGATGCCCCATTTGTCGTTGAGCACCTTGGCGATGGGAGCGAGGCAGTTGGTGGTGCAAGAAGCGTTCGATACGAACTGCGTGCCCTTCTCGTACTTGTCGAAGTTCACACCGCATACGAACATGGGCGTGTCGTCCTTGGAGGGAGCGGACATTACCACGTACTTGGCACCGGCTTCGAGGTGAGCCTGAGCCTTCTCCTTGGTGAGGAAGAGACCGGTGGATTCAACTACGTATTCTGCGCCTACGGCATCCCACTTGAGGTCGGCGGGGTTGCGTTCTGCGGTCACACGGATGTGCTGGCCGTTCACGATGAGCTCGCTCTTTTCTACGTCGCAAGAGATCTCGCCCTTGAACTGACCGTGCATCGTGTCGTACTTGAGCATGTATGCGAGGTAGTCGACCGGGCAGAGGTCGTTGATACCCACAATCTGGATGTCGTCACGATTTTCGACGGCAGCGCGGAAAACGAAACGGCCGATACGACCGAAACCGTTGATACCTACTTTGATCATAATAGTTGAGTTATTAAATAGGGGTTGATTAATGATGAACTTGGGTGTGAAAACGGGATTTTGCACCCGAAGGGCACACTTTTTCCCCGTTCTGTGCAGCAAAAATACAAAGAAGTTTCTACTTTTGCAGTGCACAAGCAAGAAAAAATTGAAGCACATGGCTAAATCCACATTTCTCCAAGATTTTAAGGCGTTCGCCGTCAAAGGTAACGCGATTGATATGGCTGTCGGTGTGATCATCGGCGGCGCATTCGGCAAGATTGTTTCCTCGATTGTCAACGACCTCATCATGCCGCCCATCGGTTGGCTCATCGGCGGTGTTGATTTCAAGGATCTCACCATCAAATTACCCGCCGTGGTCGAAGGGCAGTCTGAGGTGACCATCAATTACGGTAACTTCATCCAAACGGTGCTCGATTTCCTGATCGTGGCGTTCTGCGTCTTCATGCTCGTTCGCGCCATTCAGTCGCTCAAGAAAAAGGAAACCGAGCCTGAGGCTCCCGCTGCACCGGCCGCTCCCACGCAAGAGGAACTGCTTGCAGAAATTCGCGATTTGCTCAAAAAACAAGGCTGATCCCGCCCTACCCCCTCGGGTGACGCAAAGACGAACCTGCTCTTTGCGTCACCCTCTTTCATTTTTTCCAATTTCGTTCTCTCCTCTCGATGCAACAGAAAATCATCATTCTTGACTTCGGGTCGCAGACCACCCAACTCATCGGTCGCCGGGTGCGTGAACTCGACACCTTCTGCGAAATTCTGCCCTACAACAAATTTCCGCACGACGACCCTTCGGTGATCGGCGTCATTCTCTCCGGATCGCCCTTCAGCGTCTACGATCCCGAGGCCTTCAAAGTCGACCTCTCAAAAATTCGCGGACGACTTCCCATCTTAGGCATTTGCTATGGAGCACAATACATGGCACAGCTCTACGGGGGAAAAGTGGAACCTGCGGCGAGTCGAGAATACGGTCGTGCAAACCTGCAAACGATTGAGCACGACAATCCGCTCTTCAAAGATTTCCTCCCCAATTCGCAGGTTTGGATGAGCCACGGTGATACCATCACGGCCATCCCCGACCATTTCCGTTGCATCGCTTCCACCCCGGAGGTAAAATTTGCGGCCTACCAAGCTGAAAACGAGGCATTGTGGGGTGTGCAATTCCATCCCGAAGTGTTCCACTCGCTGCAAGGATCGCAATTGCTGCGCAACTTTGTGGTGGACATCTGCGGCAGTCGACAAGACTGGAGTGCGGCCTCTTTCGTGGACAGCACCGTGGCCGAACTGCGCGAGCAATTGGGCAACGACCGCGTCATCCTCGGACTCTCGGGCGGCGTCGATTCGTCGGTGGCAGCCGTTTTGCTCCACAAAGCTATCGGCGACCGACTCACATGTATCTTCGTTGACCATGGATTGCTCCGCAAAGATGAGTTCAAGACCGTAATGGACGACTATAAATGTCTCGGTCTGAACGTGATCGGCGTCGATGCCAGCGACAAGTTCTTCGCAGAACTCGCCGGAGTGGAAGAGCCGGAACGCAAACGCAAGATCATCGGTGCGGGATTCATCGACGTATTTGACGCCGAGGCCATGAAAATCACCGATGCAAAGTGGTTGGCGCAGGGCACCATCTACCCGGATCGCATCGAATCGCTCAACATTACCGGCAAGGTCATCAAGAGTCACCACAATGTGGGCGGACTGCCGGAGAAAATGAACTTGCGCATCTGCGAACCGCTGAAGTGGCTCTTCAAAGACGAGGTGCGCCGCGTGGGACGCCAAATGGGCATGCCCGAACACCTCATCAATCGCCACCCCTTCCCCGGTCCCGGACTGGCGGTGCGCATTCTCGGCGACATCACGCGCGAGAAAGTACGGGTGCTGCAAGAAGCTGACGACATTTTCATTCGCGGCTTGCGCGATTATAAGATCCGCATGGACGTGGATCAAGCGCGCCGCGTGCTCGCCGCCGGCGTGCCTGCCGGTGCGCCGCGACACGGGGAAATAGAAGTTTCGCTCTACGACCAAGTTTGGCAGGCCGGTGTGATTCTCCTCCCCGTGAAGAGTGTGGGAGTGATGGGCGACGAACGCACCTATGAGCAGGCCGTAGCGCTGCGGGCTGTGACCTCTACCGACGCAATGACGGCGGACTGGAGCCATCTGCCCTATGATTTCCTCGCCCGTGTGAGCAATGAGATCATCAATAAGGTGCGCGGCGTGAACCGCGTTTGCTACGACATCTCCTCAAAGCCGCCTTCGACCATCGAATGGGAGTAAGCACCGAAAAGGCGCCACACTTCCCCTTCCTCCAACCTACAATCCCCGATGTTTTGCGCATCGGGGATTTTTTGTTTCCCCTCCGGCAAAAATTGTTCCCCACTTTCTCAAATTCACATACAAAATATTTTGGTTTTTCGCAAGCAAATTACAATATTTGCCAAGCAATTCTATGTCACTGCGAATAAACGCGGAGTAAAGTGCTCCGAATGCCATCACATCTATCTTTTTTTACCTCAAGCTCACAACTATGGCGCTGATTCAATGTCCTCACTGCGGAAATCCATCTGTTTCCGACCGTGCAACCCACTGCCCGCATTGCGGTAAGCCCGTGAACCGGGCAGCTTCCCCCACTTCTTCCACTCCCCATGGCACACTTCCGCCGCCGCACCTCCCTCAGCGACGAAAAATGTGCGATACGAGTTCAAGCTCCACAGCAATGAGAACGCTCCGCGTGCGCTTCAAAGCTACTACTCGGGCTCACTGGACATCATCTGGTCGGGCGGCCAGAAATATCGTGACGTGGACTTAACGATCGTCAGCAAAGAATAGGTCCTTGCGTCCCAACCCTCAAGTTTGCGCCCGACCAAAGTCGAGACTTGTCGCCGTATTGTCGATTCGCAAAGTCATCAAATTGTAATTTCTCATTCGCAAAACACGAATAATAGGGAGCTTTTCTTGGTTTCTACGGCAAAAAAGCGTATATTTGCAACGATTACTCAACAAAACAAGTATGTCACAACTCCCTAAAGTAAAGCAACACCGTCTGCACAACGAAGGAAGCACCACGCTGGCGCTCGCCGGTGCCACACTTTTGGTTGTAGCAGCGCTTGACTACTGGTTGCTCTTCGAGTGCTGCCCGCTCGCTTTCTATATTATCCTTGCAACGTTCGTCGTCGTTTTCGCTATTATCGTCAATTTCTTCAGATGCCCGATGCGTATCTTCACGGGCAATCCGGAAAATGTGGTGGTGGCACCGGCCGACGGCAAGATTGTGGTGATCGAAGAGGTGGAAGAAAACGAATATTTCCACGATCGACGCAAGTTGGTCAGCGTTTTCATGTCGGTGACCAACGTACATGCCAACTGGTTCCCCGTCGAAGGGGTCGTGAAAATGGTGCGACACCACAATGGTAACTTTGCGAAAGCTTGGCTTCCCAAGGCCAGCGTGGAAAACGAGCGCAGCACCATCGTGATCAGCACCCCTTCGGGACATGACGTGCTGGTGCGACAAATTGCGGGGGCCGTGGCGCGCCGCATTGTGACCTACGCCCGCGAGGAACAAACGTGTAAGCTAGACAACCACCTGGGATTCATCAAATTCGGTTCGCGTGTAGACGTTTATCTCCCCCTCGATGCTGAAATTGACGTGGTCATGGGGCAGAGCACAACGGGCAACACAACTGTGATCGGACATCTAAAAAATAAACAAGCCGAAGCTTGATCTCCCCCATAGCGCGCCCTCCGAATGGTAAGGGCGCGTTTTCTTTGTCTCGTTGCGAGGAAAAAGCCGGTTTTCGCGCTTCCGGCAGTAGAACCTCCCC
This sequence comes from Prevotellaceae bacterium UBA1746, assembly GCA_905369775.1. GTDB lineage: Bacteria > Bacteroidota > Bacteroidia > Bacteroidales > Bacteroidaceae > Alloprevotella. The sequence goes on along the minus strand of CAJPJR010000030.1, from coordinate 10,821 downwards.
TTTTACCGGCAGGACCAACGTCAAGGTAGCACTGCGCAATAGAGGAAACCACAGAAAACTCCAAATTGCGTTCGTCGAAGTGGAAAACTTCCCCTTGCTGCCACAACGTGCTTCAGGAAAAACGAAGCGCGAGCCGCCACACGGGCGGACCTTCGTGCAAAACCATCCACCGATAGCATATCACTAAACTCACTTGTTGTGAAAAAACATATTCCCAACTCCATCACTTGCTGCAATCTCATCTGCGGCTGTATTGCGATCCATTTTGCAATGGGAGGTGCACTTCCCCTTGCCCTACTCTTCATCGTTCTCGGCGCCGTCTTCGATTTCTTCGACGGATTCACCGCACGACTCCTCGGCGTATCCAGTCCTATCGGCAAAGAACTCGATTCGCTGGCCGATGTGGTCACGTTCGGCGTGGCGCCGGCTTCCATGGCCTTCACCCTTCTCGGCAATATCTCGTGCAGTGCCGGCGGACGGTGCCCGATGGCGCCCTATTTCCCGTACGTGGCATTCCTCATCGCGGCATTTTCGGCACTCCGACTCGCCAAATTCAATCTCGATACGCGACAAAGCCACTCTTTTATCGGACTCCCCACACCGGCCAACGCCCTCTTCTGGGGTTCGCTCTCCGTTTCACTCACCTCTATGCCGAGCTTGCCCGCTCCGTTAGTGGTGCGCTCGGTGCTGCTCCTGCTCATCCTACTCTCGTGCTGGATCATGGTGAGCGAAGTTCCCATGTTTGCGCTCAAATTCAAGCATTATGGTTGGCATGGCAACGGCATTCGCTACTCGTTCGTGCTGCTTTCTGCCGCTGTGGTCGTCGTTTCCGCGCTGCTCAACGCCGTCTCGCTTGCACCGGCAGTGATTGTGGTACTCTACGTCTTGGCTTCGCTGCTCACGCAACACCAATCTACGGAGGAAAACGAGGCATAACCCTAACTTGCCGCACGGAATCCGTCAGCTTTCAAGGAGAACAAACGTGCCAATCCACAACGTTGGCACGTTTGTTGCATTTCTTCCGTGTAACAACGAGTATCGCTGTTTTTTGCGCACAACAGTCAAGTCGGCATCTCCTCTCGTAAGGAGAAACACCCAAACACTCGACATGTAGGACTGGATTCCTGCAAGCTCCTCCCGAACGTCTTTTCGGCGTCCTCCTTTTTTGAACCATCACCCCAAACCTCTACCGTATGAACTCCACTCTCGGATGTCTTTTCGCCCTTGTGGTAGGATTTATTGTCTTCTTTGGCATTGCTTTCGGACGCATTCTGAATTTCATCTTGTCGCTCTTCGGAATTCGCCTCCCGAATGGCTTTGACATGCCCCACGGTGCCAACCAACAAACGCGAGCCGATTTTAATGCACGCGAACAACAAAACGCTGCTCGCCAAAACACCGGCAGCGGTTCCGCGGAAACCCACACCAGACGGCAGCAAGAAAAGATCTTCACCAAAGACGAGAGTGAATATGTGGACTTCGAAGAAGTGAAATAAGGCGCAAGTTCCATCTCGCGGCGAGCTTTCCGTCCCTCTACCCTGTCCCAAAACAAAATCCCCCGCCTTGTGACTGATGTCGCAAGACGGTTTTTTTTGTGTGTGGTACAAGAGCGGAGGCAGGAAGCCGGTCATTTTTGTGGTCGCTTTTGCCTGTACTTCCTCTGGCACTTCTGGCCTTAACATCGGATATGGAAGAAAAAAGGGGAGGAATCGAAGAAAAGGAGGGGAGAATCGGAGGAAAGCCGGAGGGAGAATAGAGAAAGGCGGGATAGAATAGGAAAAAACGTCCGAAGAATCGAATGATTCTTCGGACGTTTGGAATGCGGTTAGTCTTTTCCGAGAAGGGTCACCGTCAAAGGAGTCCCATGGTCACTGAAAGACTTTCGATGTAGTTATAAACACAACCCACCAAACCGAGCAAAACGACACCTACTACGCAAATGCCGAGCGCAGTGTTGGCATAGCAATCATTTTTGAAGGTGGGGAGCGGGGTTTCGTTCGCGTTGATGTACATTGCCTTCACGATGAGCAAGTAGTAGTAGAGCGAGATCACCGTGTTGATCAAAGCCACGAGCACCAACCAGTGCCAACCGGCGTGGAAAGCCGCCATGAAGACAAAGAATTTCGAGAAGAAACCGGCAAACGGGGGGATACCTGCAAGCGAGAACAAGCACAGCGTCATGATGAAGGCCTGCTTCGGGTTCGTGCGGTAGAGTCCGTTGTAATCGTCCATGGAAATCGCACCAGTGTTCTGCTCTACCGAAATCAAAACGGCAAAGGCACCGAGGTTGGCCACCAAATAAACGGCAAGATAGAACACCAACGAAGTCACACCCTGCGCGGTTCCGCCCATCACGGCCAGGACCAAATAACCGGCTTGCGAGATCGCGGAGAAGGCCATGAAACGTTTCAGATTCTTCTGGCGGATGGCGAAGAGGTTAGCCACAGTGATCGAAGCAATGATGATCCACATCAATGCATGATTCCAAGCGGCAAACAGGGTCTGGTTCATCGAGAAAATCTGTACCAACACCGTGAAGAGCACGAAGGCGGCACTTCCCTTTGAAATGACACTGAGAAAACCGGTCACCACGGTGGGAGCTCCCTCATAGGTGTCGGCCGTCCAGAGATGGAAGGGAACAAGTGAGATTTTGAAACCGATGCCGGCCAAGAAGAAGGCCAGACCGAGCAACGTCATCGTGAGCGAGCGACCACCGCCGAAGCTCATGAGGTGGAAGTAGAGGGTTCCACACGAACCGTAGAGGAGCGAAATGCCATAGAGCATGAGCGCTGCTGAAAACAAGGCGAGGAGAATGAACTTCGCGCCGGCTTCGGCACTCTCATAGCGCATTTTGTCATAAGCCACCAGCGCGGCCATCGGCACAGAGGCCAATTCGAGACCGATGAAGAACATGAGGAAATGACCTGCGGAGATCATGAAATACATGCCCAACAAAGTGAAGAGCGTAACGATGTAGAATTCGCCTTGCTTCACAAGGTTCTCTTCGCGCGACATCCAACGATGCGCCGTGAGGAAGGTGATGAACGTGCCGACGCTCAACACGGTTTTGACCACAACGGCCATGCCATTCGACACATACATGCGACCGAAAGCTGCCTGCGCGGTGTGACCGCTGACGAGCATCCAGACATTGACTGCGATGGGCAGGAGCAGCACCACAAGAGGGAGAGGAGTATTGTAGACTCCCTTGCCCTTGTTGTCGGCGCACATGAAAAGATCGGCCACAAAGAGGATCAGCACCGCTGCGAGCAGTGACAATTCGGCCGGCATACTGAGAAACTGAGAAAAATCCATTTCTAGTGAGCTGTTAGGTTGGGGAGTTTACAAAAAAGGATTGGAATGACTTTGGAGCACACTGCCGACTTCATGCAAATGCTGGATGACGGGGTGAACACCACCACGCACCAGGTCGCTGACCCAGAAAGGTGCAAGACCAAGACCGGCGACGGCGAGGATCAGGCAGACCACCGAGAAACGCTCGTCCCAAGTGGCATCCGTGAGTTGGAGGTGATGCTCGTTGGTGCACGTGCCGTAGAGAATTTTTCCGACGAGACGGAGAATATAGACGGCGGTGATCACGATCGACGTGCAGGCAATGATGGTCATTACCGTGTAGAACGTGCCGGTGTTTTCAAACGAACCGACGAAAATCGTCATTTCGGCGATGAAACCCGAGAGACCGGGCAAACCGAGGTTGGCCAAACCGGCAATCACATAGCATACCGACAAGAACGGCATGATGCGCATCAAGCCCGAAAGCTCGCGGACGTCACGCGTATGGGTGCGTCCGTAGATGAAACCGATGAGGGCGAAGAAGAGAGCGGTCATCAAACCGTGCGAAAGCATTTGCAACACCGCACCTGTGGTCGACGTTTCGGTCATCATGCAGATGGCAAACAGCACCAGTCCGCAGTGTGACACGGACGAATAGGCGTTGATGTATTTCAAGTCCGTCTGCACGCAAGCGGAGAACGCACCATAGACGACAGAAATGCCGGTCAGCACGAGGAAAATCCAGCTCAATTCGTTCGCTGCCTCAGGCAAGAGGTACATGGCTATGCGGAAACAGCCGTAACCACCGAGCTTCATGAGTACACCGGCGTGGAGCATCGACACAGCTGTGGGGGCCGAGGCGTGACCGTCGGGCGACCAAGTGTGGAAAGGGAAGAGCGCGCCGAGAACGCCGAAACCAACGAAGGTCATGGGGAACCAAAGCAATTGCCAGTTGTGGGCGATGGCATGCGCTCCGCCCGTATGGTTGGCAATGTCGATGATGTTCATCGTGTTACCGCCGGCTCCATAGAAAATACCGAAGATGCCGCACATCAGGAAGGCAGAACCACCCATGAGCATGAGCGTGAGCTTCATCGCAGCGTATTCCTTGCGACCGGAACCCCACACGCCGATGAGCAGGTACATGGGGATGAGGGCAATTTCATAGAACATGAACATGGCGAACATGTCGATGGTGATGAAAAAGCCGAATACGCCCATCGAAAGCAGGGTGAACCAAAGGAAATACTCCTTGGTGAGCGGCTTCAACTGCCAAGAAGCGAAGGTGCCGGTGAAGACAATAATGGCAGAGAGGAGCAACATGGCCACACTGATGCCGTCGACACCGACTGTGTAACTAATGTGGAGTGTGGGAAACCACTGCACGCTGTCGACAAAGAGCATTTCGCTGTGGGGATCGAGCGCACGAGCGTCCAGGAAGGCGAACACCAAATAGACGGCCGCGGCCAACAAGGCGGTGCTTCCTGCCACCATCACGCCGCGCACTTGGTTGAGACTGCGCGAGAGCCAAAGCGCCGGCAGCATCAACAGCGGGATGAGTACGAATATCGAAAGAAAATTCATAGGGGGTGGATTGTTAGAGAATCATGATGAGGAAGACGAGGAGTGCGCCTACTGCAAAGACAAAAGCATAGGCCTGCACACTGCCGTTCTGCAAACCGCGGATGCACAAAGACAAACGCTGCGTGCCCCAGGCGAGGAAATCGAAGAAACCGTCGATGACGTGGCGGTCAAACCAAGCGATGGGACGCGAAATGTAGCGGAAGATGATGCGGTGGGTCACAAATTGGTAAACTTCGTCCATGTAGAAACGCTTGTAAGCCCAACGATGCAGACGCGGGAACGTTGCTTCGAGTTTGTCGGCCACCGGTTGCGTTTTACCCATATAGATATAAGTAGCCAAACCAATGCTGAGCAAAGCGATGACACTGCTGGTGATGGCAATTTGCGCGTCGAGATGGATGTCATAAGCCGTTCCGGCAGCCGAAACGAAATGACCGAAGGGAATCCAACCGCCGACAAGGGTCACAGCGCTCAACACGATGAGCGGAAGCGTCATCGTCCAGGGGGCTTCGTGCGGACGATGTTCGACATAAGCCTCGTTGTCCTTGCCCCAGAAGATGCCGTAGTAGAGACGGAACATGTAGAAAGCCGTCATGGCAGCCACAAGCGTCATCCACCATCCGAGAACGGGACTGTAGTGGAAACAAGCGGTGATGATTTCGTCCTTAGAGAAGAATCCGGACAGGCCGGGAACGCCCGCAATGGCCAAACAGCAAATCAAGAAAGTGATGTGCGTGATGGGCATGTACTTGCGCAAACCACCCATCGCACTCATTTCGTTGCTGTGCACCGCATGAATGATGCAACCGGCGCCGAGGAACAAGCAGGCCTTGAACATGGCGTGGGTAAACAAGTGGAACATACCGGCCATGTAGCCGAGTTGCGCGTGGTTGTCGAGTATGCCTTCACTGCTGTGGGCGGGGAGCGAGGCGCCGAGGGCAACCATCATGAAGGCAATCTGCGAAATCGTCGAGAAGGCCAGCACGCGCTTGATGTCGCTCTGCGCGCAGGCGACAGAGGCGGCATAGAAGGCGGTGATTGCACCAACCCACACGACAATCGAGAGGGCGGAGGGAGCAAACTCCATCCACATGGGGAACATGCGCGCGATCTGGAACACACCGGCCACAACCATCGTCGCAGCGTGGATGAGGGCCGACACAGGGGTGGGGCCTTCCATGGCATCGGGCAACCAAATGTGGAGGGGGAACATAGCACTCTTACCGGCACCACCGATAAACATCAGTACCAACGCAGCGGGAATAAGGAAGGCACCGGCGGCCACCGTGGGATTCACATCCACATTGAGGAAGGGCGCGGCATGTGCGCCCATTTGAACGTCGCCCGCAAAGGAAAAGTTGAACGAGTGCGCAAAATAGCCGAACACCAAAATGCCGACCAAGAAGAACATATCGGCAAAGCGCGTCACGATGAAGGCCTTCTTGGAGGCAGCGATGGCGGCGGGTGCCGTGTAATAGAAACCGATGAGGAGATAGGACGATACGCCGACCAATTCCCAGAACATGTACATCTGGAAGATGTTGGTGGCGAGCACCAGTCCGAGCATCGACATGGTGAAGAGGCTCAAGTAGGCATAATAGCGCTGGAAGCCGCGTTCACCGTGCATGTAGCCGAACGAGTAGATGTGCACCATGAGCGACACGGTGGAAATCACCACGAGCATCATCACCGAGATGGGATCGAGGAGCACACCGAGGTCGAAATGGAGCGAACCGAGCGGCAACCACGTGAAATTGTAGGGGACAATCGTGGGGAAGGTACCGTTGGGCAAACGCTCTCCCGTGAAATACTGGAAAGCAGCGACATAGGACAACACCGTCACGGCTGCCAATGAGGCCGTTCCGATGATGCCTGCCACTTTGGGGCTCCACACGCGTCCGTTCTTCGGAATGTCAAGGTCGACAACTCCGATGAGCAGGAACGAAAGCAGCGGGAGCAGCAGAATTAAAAGAGTATATTCCATTGTTGTGTATGCGTTGTAAGCGTTACCACTTCATCTTCTTCAACTCGTCGACCGAGATATTGGTGAGCAGACGATAGATGTTGATCATTATCGCGATGGCGACAGCACTTTCTGCCGCTGCGATGGCGATGCCGAAGATGGAAAAGAACAAACCTTCGTGCGTGCCGTTGAAGAGCAAACGGTTGAACACGGCAAAGTTCAGGTCGGCGCTGTTGAGCATCAGTTCGATGCTCAGCAACATGGCCAACGTACTTTTGCGCGTGAGGAATCCGTAGATTCCGGCAAAGAGCATCACGGCCGAAACCACGAGTAGATATTCTATGTGTATCATGTCAAATCAGGTGGAAAGAGGATAGGACATTATCGTTTGCGAGCAATCAACAGGCCGGCGACGATGCAGGCGAGCAGCAAGACAGAAACCGCCTCGAAGGGGAGGAGATAACCCCCTTTACCGCCGGAGAGCATGCTCTCACCGATCTGCGTCATCGAGGGCGTGTCGGCCTCCGAGGGAGCAGAAAGGATTTTGTCGCCGAAACCGTGCAACCAGAAGATGGCACCGACCACACCGCAGCCTACTACGCTGAGCAAAAGCGCACCCAACGTCTTGTAGCGGCGGGAGGAAGAGAGTTCTTCTTGACGACCCGAAGTGAGCAAAATCGAGAACACGTAGAGCACGATGATGCCTCCGGCGTAGACCATGATTTGTACGGATCCGAGGAAGGTGTAGCCCAGCAGGAAATAGAGTCCCGCCGTGCCCAGCAACACAAAAAGCAGATAGGTAGCCGCACGAATGATGCTCTTGGTCACCACAGTGGCCACCGATGAGCACATGATCAGCACGGCAAGAATGACGAACATGAGATTGTATGCGTTCATTGCGCTGAATGTTTGGGAGAGACTTATTTTTTAGGCTGGCACACCGAACCGGGGTGATTGAGCTGTTTCACCAATTTCGTACGATCGAACACCGCATACTCAAATTCATTGTCGAAATCGAGGGCACCGTGCGGGCAGTTGATCACGCAAAGCATGCAATACATGCACTTGCCGTGATCGTAAATGTGGTGATCGAGGATTTTTTTCTTGCGTCCGTTCTCGTCTTCCACCATCTTCGTTTCGATGATGATTGTATCGTTGGGACACACATTCTGGCACACGCCACAGCCCACACATTTGTGCTGGTTGAGTTCGTTGTGAGGCAGAATGAGCTGACCGCGAAAGCGCTCGAACATCTTGTGCTCTTTGCGGTTTTCGGGATAGCGTTCCGTGATTTTCGGCGTCCAAAACTCGCGCATCGTGGTTTTCAAACCCGTGAGCAGAGTCTTGATTCCTCCGACAAGTCCGGAAAAGTAATTCTGATTTTCCATAGATGGAATGTGTTTGTAGGAGGTTTACTTGATGAGACCGCAGCTGATGAGCAGCGCCATGCCGACGAGCAGCACCATCGAAATGGGAATGAGGTACTTCCACTCCAGACGCAGGATCTGGTCCACACGCAAACGGGGGAAGGTCCAGCGTTCCCAGAGCAGCAATGCCACGACGAAGAAGACTTTCGCCACGAACCATACCACACCGGGAATCATGCTCATGACATGGTTGAAGCCCTCGAGACCGGGGATCACAAACGGAGCCCAGCCACCCAAGAAGATGGTCACGGCCATACCTGCACAAATGACAATGTTGAGGTACTCGGCCAGGTAATAGTAACCGAAGTCCATACCGGAATACTCCGTGTGGTAACCTGCCGTCAATTCGCTTTCACTTTCGGGAAGGTCGAACGGCCCGCGGTTACACTCGGCGTTGCCGGCAATGAGATAAATGATGAACGCCGGGATGGCGATGATGTGACCACGGAAAATATTCCAGCCCATCTCGGCCTGTTGTTGGCAAATCTCCGAAAAGCTCATCGTGCCGGTCAGGCAAATCATGGTGAGCATCACCATGCCGATCGACAACTCATAGGAAATGATTTGCGCACCGGCACGCATCGAACCGACAAGGGCAAACTTGTTGTTCGACGACCAACCGGCCAGCAGAATACCGACAATGCCGACGCTTCCGCAAGCCAAGAAGAAGAACACACCCACATTGAAGTCAATGATTTGTGCCCCTTTGCTCCAAGGCAGACAAGAGAAGGTCACCATCGAGGCCGTCACCACCAAGAAAGGCGCGATGCGGTGCAGGAATTGGTCGGTTTTGCGGAAGTTGATCACTTCCTTGGTGAGCATTTTCAGCACGTCGCTCACCACTTGGAGCGAGCCCCATTTACCCACGCGATCCGGTCCGATACGGCACTGGAAAGCGGCGCAAACCTTGCGCTCCAGGTAAATCATGATCATGGCAAAGATGGCATAGACCGTGATTATGATCAGTCCCACCAGCACACACTCCGTCAAGATGGCAAGCCGTTCGCCCATCCAGCCCGTCAGCAGCGCGTGCAACCACGATGTCACGACAGAAAAATCAAACATAAGAACGTTGTTGTTTGGTTGATTTGTTGTTTGCTTATTTAGAGTTGCCGTTTATCGGTCGATATCGGGCACCACATAGTCCACCGTACCTCCGATGGTGATCAGGTCGGCAATCATGCTGCCGCGGCACGCCGTGTCCATGGCAGCCACGAGGGGCAAACCCGTCGAGCGGTAGTGCAAGCGGTAAGGCGTTTTGTCGCCCTTGCTCTCGATATACACACCCAAGATGCCGCGACTGCCTTCCACCGCGTGGTAGTACGTGCCGGCGGGGATTTTGATCACGGGGCGCATCTTCTCGGCGAAATTACCTTCGGGGATATTGTCGATGAGCTGTTCGATGATGTGCAGCGATTCGCGGATCTCATCCAAACGAATCATGTAGCGCGCGAAGCTATCGCCTTCGGTACGCACCACTTCGTTGAATTCCACGCGATCGTAGGCAGCATAGGGACGGTGCTTGCGCAGGTCGTTGTGCCAACCCGAGGCGCGGCCCGTACCGCCGGTGCAACCGTAGGAGATCACTTGTTCCTTGCTGAGCACACCCACGCCCTTCGCACGCGTCTGGAAAATCACGTTGCCGGTGAAGATATCGTCATATTCCTTGAGGCTTTCGCGCATCGTGGTGATGAACTCCTTCACGCGGTGCTGGAAATTGGGATGAATGTCGTAGGCCAAACCGCCGATCATGTTGTAATTGAGAATCAGGCGGCCGCCGCACGTCTCTTCGAAGATGTCAAGAATCTTTTCGCGGTCACGGAATCCGTAGAGGAAGGCCGTAGTGGCACCGAGGTCCTGACACAGGCAGGAGAAGAAGAGGATGTGCGAATCGATACGCTGCAACTCGTCCATGATGGTACGAATCACCTGCACGCGATCGCTCACTTCCACGCCCATCGCCTGTTCAATACAAGCGCAGAGTGCATGGCGGTTTTGCATGGCACCGAGATAGTCCATGCGGTCGGTCAGCGCGAGTGTCTGCGGGTAGGTCAGCGATTCGCTGATCTTCTCGATTGCGCGGTGAATATAGCCGAGGTGGGGATCGATTTTGGTGATGATTTCACCGTCGATGCGCGTGCGGAAGTGCAGTACGCCGTGGGTCGAGGGGTGTTGCGGGCCGAGGTTGATCACATAGTCGTCCTCTCCGAAGATCGGGGTCTTTTCGCAGTGCAACGATCCGTCGGCGTTGAGCGTGTAGCAGGGGGCGAGATCCGAGATGGGTTCGTCGCCCACGGCAATCTCTTCGTTTTTCTCTTCGGGCTTGTCGTCCTTGCGGAAGGGGAAGCCCACCCAATCCTCGCGCAGGAAGATGCGGCGCAAATCGGGGTGATTCACGAAAATCACGCCGTAAAAGTCATACACTTCGCGCTCGTAGAAATTGGCAATATCCCAGAGGTCGCAGGCCGAGGGCAACACGGGCTGCTCGCGGTTGGGGCTGACGGCCTTGACGTGCACCATTTCGAACGTTTCGGGGTTCGTCAGGGTGTACAC
>CAJPJR010000029.1 GCA_905369775.1 Prevotellaceae bacterium UBA1746 | reverse complement strand
TTACTATAGAGGAGTGTCCCGTTCAGATTGTGGAGTGTCGCGTCTTGATAAGTGGAGTGAGAGCAGAAAGAGTTGGGGAGAAAGAAAACACCGCAGCCTCGTGAAGAACGAGACTGCGGTGGAATGAGTTGAGCAACGGCCGATTAGGCTTCGAGTTTGCGGGCGCCGTCGCCGATCACTACGTCGATGATGATCGGTTCCTTGCCATATTTGGCAGCGAACTTCTCTTTGACGGTCTTCACAAAGTGGTCATAGAGTTCGTCGGCCACGAGGTTGATGGTGCAACCTCCGAATCCGCCGCCCATGATGCGCGAACCGGTGACGCCTTCTTCGCGGGCAACGTCGTTGAGGAAGTCGAGTTCTTCGCAGGACACTTCATATTCCTTCGAGAGGCCCTCGTGCGTTTTGTACATCATCTGGCCTACGGTTTCGTAGTCGCCCTTTTCGAGTGCGTCGCACACTGTGAGTACGCGATCACGTTCGCCGATTACGTAGAAAGCACGGAGTGCATCTTCTTCCGACACGGTGCCGCGCACTTCTTCGAGCTGTTCGATGGTGGCATCGCGGAGCGATTCGACTTCGGGGTGGAGGGCGTGGATGGCTTCAGCGACGCGTTCGCAGCTGCGACGGCGGTCGTTGTAAGGCGAACCCACGAGTTCGTGCTTCACCTGCGAGTTAACGAGCACGAGTTTGTAGCCTTCGGGATTGAAGGGGAAGTATTCGAACTCACCGCTGCGGCAGTCGAGGCGCATAAGCGAGCCCTTCTTACCGTGAACGGAGGCGAATTGGTCCATGATGCCGCAGTTGCAGCCCACATACTTGTGTTCCGTGCGCTGACCCACGCGTGCAAGTTCCATTTTCTCGATTTTGTTTTCGCCCCAAAGGTCGTTGAGAGCGAAAGCAAAGCAAGATTCGAGTGCAGCGGAGCTGCTCATTCCGGCGCCGAGGGGAACATCGCCGGCGAAAGCCGTGTTGAATCCTTCAACAGGTACGCCGAGCGCCATCATTTCGCGGCAAACACCGAAGATGTAGCGCGCCCAAGTAGCAGCGGGACCGGCTTCATCGTCGAGCGAGAACTCCACGTAGTCTTTCAAGTCGATGGCATAAGCGCGAACTGTGCGCGTGCCGTTGGGCTTAATTTCGGCGATGATGCCTTGTTGTACGGCGCCGGGGAAAACGAATCCGTTGTTATAGTCAGTGTGCTCGCCGATGAGGTTGATACGGCCGGGAGCAGCATATACGGTGCCGGTGGTTCCGTCGAAATGTTTGGTGAACCGGCTGCGAACGTCGTCGATTGTGAGTTTCATGATGAAGATGTGTTTGAGAGGGTGAGGGTTAACGCAACGAACGTCCGTGGCCTGCGCGTGGCCGTGCCACGGACGAGTCGATGCAAGGAGAGTTTTTACTTGATTTCGGGGCAATCTTCCGATTCTTCCCTTTTGGTCACGCGGCTACCCACGAGCGCATAGTAGAGGATGTAGGCAGCGCAGAAGACAACCACCCAGAAGCTGGTGATGTAGTTGTGCGTGAGGTCGGCAACAAGGCCCTGAATGAACATCATCACAGCGCAACCGAAGACCATGGTCATGAAGATACCGCTGGCGATGGCCGTGTATTTGCCGAGACCTTCCACTGCCATGTTGAAGATGGCGCCCCACATCACGGAAGTGCAGAGACCTACGAGCAGGAAGGCGAAGATACCTACGGGAATCTCCTGCCAAATGAGTGTACGGGTTCCCCAATCGACACCGGGGAAGTTCACAGTTCCGGCATTGGTGAAGAACATACCGAATAGAACAAGGCAGAGGGTGGCAATGGAAACCGCCGTTACCATGGCGCGGCTGCTGACTTTGTTGCCGATGGCGGCACCGGCGAAGCGGCCGATGAGCATCATGAACCAGTAGACTGCCACGAGAAGGCCTACCGTACTGGAAGGAATGCCCGTTTCGACGAGATATTGCTGTACGAAGTTGGGGACACCGACTTCAATACCCATGTAGAGGAAGATGGCCAATGCGCCGAGAGCGAAATTTTTGTGCGACATAGCGCCCTGGATGAGGTCGACACGCACGGGAGCTTGTTCGGGTTCTTCGATCTTGGTGAAGGAGATCACGATGAAGGCCACCACGAAAATGCAGAGAGCGATCATCAAAGCGGGAGTGGCAGCGGCGATCTTGGCTTTCGTCACGTCGGCGATAAGCGCGCCCATGAGGATGTAGCAAGCCACAGCTGCCGAAGAGTTGAACACACCACCGATCTGAATCAGCTGGTTGCCGGTGTTACCGCCACCGCCGAGGAGGTTAAGCATGGGGTTCACCACACAGTTGAGAATGGCCATGCAGAGGCCGGCGATGAAAGCGCCCAAGAGGTAGACACCGAATACGAGTCCGAGGTTGTGACCATTGTCAAGGACACCGCTCAACCACTGGATGAGCAGACCCACACTACCGATGACGAGACCGATGAGTGCCGTTTTCTTGTAACCGAATTTGGAAATCAGCATACCTGCGGGGATACCCATCACGAGATAAGCGATGAAGTTACCGTAGTTACCGATTTGTGCGAGCACATTCGGCACACCGCCGGGTTGATTCTTGATAATGGTCGCCATGGGCGTGCACAAGTTTGTGACGAAGGCAATCATGGCGAAGAGAGCAATCATCACGATAATCGCGCCCCATTGTTTCGACTTTTGAGCCATTTGGGTAAGAGGTTTTGAGGTTTATGGGTTGTTGAACGAATTTACTTGTCGGTTCCGAACTTATAGACCGTGCGCTGGGTGTAGACCTCGCCGGGGCGAAGCACCACGCTGGGGAAATGGGGTTTGTTCGGGCTGTCGGGGAAGTGCTGTGCCTCGAAGCAGAGTGCAGAGCGGCGTCCGAAGGTGGCGCCGTGCTGTCCGCGGTAGCCATCGGCCCAGTTGTCGGAATAGAACTGCACGCCGGGTTCGGTGGTGTAGACTTCCATGGTGCGTCCGCTCACAGGTTCGGTGATGCGAGCGGCAAAGGAGAGTTCGCCTTCCTCTTTTTTATTGAGGACAAAGCAATGGTCGTAGCCTGCACCGTTTTTGATTTGCTCGTCGTTGGGATCGTCGCTGCGCTCGCCCACAACAACCGGTGTGCGGAAGTCGAAGGGCGTGCCCTCCACCTTGCGAATTTCGCCCGTGGGTACGGAGGTTTCGTCGATGGGAACATAGAAATCGGCATTGATTTCGCAGATCGTGTCCATCGCCGTGGGGGTGGGGTTGCCGATGCCCTGGAGCGAGAAGAAACCGTGGCTGGTCATGTTGACCACCGTCTTCTTGTTGGTCGTACCGCGGTAGTCAATCACGAGTTCGTTGTCGTCTGTCCACGTGTAGCGTACCGTCATGGTCAGTTCGCCGGGGAATCCCTCCTCGTAGTAGGCCGAAACGTAGCGGAGCACGAGGGTATGGTTGTCGATTTGTTCGGCATCCCAAACGCGCGCATGGAAACCGGTGGGTCCTCCGTGGAGGTGATTCGGACCATTGTTCACCGCGAGGTGATATTCTTTGCCGTTGAGTTGGAATTTTCCTTTGGCGATGCGGTTGCCGTAGCGTCCCACGAGTGTGGAAAGGAAGGGCTCGGGCGAATTTACGCAGTCGTCGATGTTGTCGTGTCCCTGAATCACGTTGGCAAATTGGCCTTTTCGGTCAGGCACCATAATGGCCACGAGTGCACCACCATAGTTTGTGATGGCAACTTCGCAGCCATTTGCATTACGCAGGATATACAAATCCGTTTTCTTGCCTCCGATTTCCTTTTGGAAGTCGGCGGCTTTCAATCCGCAGAGAGCTTGAGTATCCATTGTCTTATAAAATTTGGCGATGGGTTGATAAATCCTTTGTTTGCCAAGTAGCAGCGGCAAAACCTGTACCTTATTTGCTAGCTTGGTGTTGCAAATCTACGAAAAAGGTTTTATTCGCAAAAGCATTCGCCCCAAAAAAGATGAAACTTTTTCGGAAAGGAGAAGGGCCTTTGCCCCCGTGTTGTGTTGCGAACGGCGAGAAGCAGCGAAGCGGAGGGGCAGTTCGTCGGGTGAATCGGGGAAGCGATCGAGCGGAAGTGCCGTTTGGCAGAACCGTTCCGGGCGCTTTTCGTGGGAGCAAGGAGGCGCGCGTCGGAAACCGGGGAGGCGTGCCGAAAAAGTGGGGAGCTATTCCCCGAAAATGGGGAGCAAACTGCGAAAAGCTCCGCGTTTTTATATTGTAGTCCCCGTGGCAAGCGATGCAAGGCGCGCGCTGCGCCGCAAAAGGCGGCATGTGTCGGCGCAGACCGCCCTGTGCCTTGCGTTCAACCCTCGCAGCATCCGCGTGCTGTGCAAGTAGCAGGAGGCGCAGCGCGCCGCTTGTCACGAAGAAGGGGAGGAGAAGCGCACGGTCTGTTCGATTTTTTACGCCGAAAATGGATTTTGAGTGAGAGATGCCTTGGTCGTTAGGCGCTTAATGCTTAACTTTGCGCACGATTCAGACTCTCTCAGGAACTCCTCTGCGGGTTCCGCCGCCGGTTTCCACCACCATTGAGGGGCAAGTCCGTGTTCGCTCGGCTTCACTCAGGAGAACGGTGTAATTCCTAATAAACGAACATAAAAACAACCACCACACAATGAAACAAGGTATCCATCCCGAAAACTACCGTCCCGTTGTCTTCAAAGATATGTCCAACGGTGACATGTTCCTGTCGCGTTCCACTTGCAAGACGACGGAGACGATCGAATTCGAAGGTGAAACTTATCCCCTCGTGAAGCTCGAAATCTCGTCGACTTCTCACCCCTTCTACACGGGTAAGTCGAAGCTCGTGGACACTGCCGGCCGCGTGGACAAGTTCATGAGCCGCTACGGCAAGAGCCGCAAGTAATCGGGATTCAACAACCCGCAACAAAAAAAGAGCACCTGCTTCTCTTTCGAGAGGCAGGTGCTCTTTTTTGTTGGTTCTCGTCGCGCGTCGGCGGGCAGGGAGGGGCGGATCAAGGGAGTTTCAGTACGTCGATGGGTTGAAAGTCGAGCGGAATTTCGTCGCCCACTCCCTCATTGAGCGGATGGGTGAGCACGTAGCGAGCGCCTTCGACCATGTCGCGCCACACCCTCGGGACGTCGCGCCAAGGTCGGTGGCGCAAAGCAGTGAGTGTGATGCGCATCAGGGCACTGCCGATGCCGTGCATCATGTAGAGCACCGCGCCTTTGGAGCGTCGCACCTTGGTGTCGGCCGCAAATCGCGAACCGGTGGTTTCGCGGGAGGGAACGGTGCAAAGCAGTTGGGGAAAGAAATGGACGTGCAGCCCGGATCGGTAGGCCTGGTAGAGAAAAATCTCCTCCTCGCCGCACGAGAGAAATTCGGCGCCTAAGCCAAAGCGTGTGTCGAAGGCCGGCAGTGCGGCATCGGTGCGCACCACGATTTCGAAACTGGTGAAGTAGGTGCCGCGTGGGGCGTGTGCGTAATCAAAATCACGTGGGGCGTAGGATTTGAAGGGCCTCCCGTCGGAGGTGTTGGCTTGGAGACAAAAAATGTCGACGTCGGGGTGCGCCTCTGCCAGACGAATCACAGCCGAAAGATCGGCTTCGGTGTAACGCGCATCGTCGTCGGCGATGACAGCCAGGGCGGTGGAACAATGGCGGAGGGCGTTGTTGCGATTGGCCGAGAGGCCGGCTCCGAGAAAGGGGAGAATGCGCACGTCGCTGCGCCGGCGCAAGGCGTCGGGCACCATGTCGAGAAACATGGGGTCGGTGTATTGGAAGCTCACCACGTATTCCACATCGTTACGTTGTGGCAAAAGCATCTGAGGTACGTTCTCGATGCGATCGTTGATGGTGCAAATGAGCAGAGAAAGGCGCAGAGGCTGCATGAAAATAGTGAGGAAATGAGGGGCGCACGGCAAGTCGGCGCCGAAAAAAGCGTGGGGCGATCCGGCCGTGGCGACGTTTCGCCTGCCGGATCGCGACGCGAGATTAGTTGATGGAGTAGGAGAGTGCGGGATGCGCTTCGATGTAGCGAATGAGCTCGTGCGTGACGTCGATGCGGGAGTTTCTGCTGCTGAGCGTCACCTTCTGTGCACTCGAGGCATCGTAGATGTTGAATTGCAGTGCGCTTTCTCCGACGGCATTGTGCACCAGTTCGAGGATTTCGGTGACCAAAGGCACGTCGATCTCCTCGAGTCGGGCATTGATGGTGATGCTTTGGATCTTTCGGTCCTTGACGTCGGCCAACCACTCCACTTTCTTGATGGCCAGGTCGGGATCACCCTTTCCCCAGCGGGGTGGTTGGACCCCGGCGGTGATGAAAACGGAGTTGCCCACGGCAAGATAGCCTTTGAACTGCGCCCAGGTGTCGCCGAAGACGAGAAATTCTCCGCCACCCTTGAAGTCCTCAATGCGGATTTTGCCGAAGGCGCTGCCTCTTTTGGAGATGCGTTCTTCGGCCGCAGTGACGATTCCGCCGAAAGTGATCTCTTGATTGATGAAAGGGTTGAGGTCGGCCACTGCAGGCATGCCGATGGTGCAGAGATTGTTGAGCACAATGGCATAGTCGTCGAGGGGGTGTCCGCTGATGTAGATGCCGATGAGTTCGCGCTCGCGGTTGAGTTTCTCGAGATCGCTCCAGCGCTCGAAAGTCGTCGGGGGTTGTGGTTTGCTGATCTCCACAGCTTCGCTGTCGCCAAAGAGCGAATTGGTGCTCTCTTCGTTTTCCATTTGGAAACGCTGGCCATAGGTGAGCAACGCATCGAAATAGGGCAAGCCACTCTCGCTCTGTCCGAAGAATTGTTCGCGGCGCAGTTCGCCGAAGCTGTCGAAAGCACCGGAGAGCGCGAGACATTCGAGGTTTTTGCGGTTGCAGATGTTGAGATTCACGCGCTCGAAGAAGTCGAACACCGAGGTGAATTTCCCTCCGCGTTCGCGCTCATCGATGATGGCCTGCACGGCGTTGTCTCCGAGTCCCTTGATGCCGCCGAGTCCGAAGCGGATGTCGCCGAGGTGGTTGACCGAGAATTTTCGGTAGCTCTCGTTGACGTCGGGCCCGAGGCAAACTAATCGCATCGCCTTGCACTCATCGAGAAATTTGGTGAGGTCGGCAATGTTGCCGATGGAGCGACTCATGACGGCGGCCATGTATTGTGCCGGGAAATTGGCTTTGAGGTAAGCCGTTTGGTAGGCCACCCACGAATAGCAGGTGGCATGACTCTTGTTGAAGGCGTAGGAGGCAAAGGCCGTCCAGTCTTTCCAGATTTTCTCGAGCACCGCCGGATCGTAGCCGTGCGCATTTCCGCCGGCCACGAACTTGGGATACATGTGATTCAGCTTGTCGATGAGCTTTTTACCCATCGCTTTGCGCAGGTTGTCGCTTTCGCCGCGGGTGAAGTCGGCAATCTCGCGCGAGAGCAGCATGACCTGCTCTTGGTAGACGGTGATCCCGTAAGTGTCCTTGAGGTATTTCTCCATGCACGGGAGGTCGTAGGTGATGGGTTCCTCCCCGTGTTTTCGCTTGATGAACTGTGGAATGTACTCCATCGGGCCGGGCCGGTAGAGGGCGTTCATGGCAATGAGGTCCTCGAACGTACTGGGATGCAATTCGCGGAGGTATTTCTGCATGCCGGGCGACTCGAATTGGAAGGTACCCACGGTGCGTCCGTCGCAATAGAGGTCGTAGGTGGCGGGATCTTCGATGTCGAGCGCGTCGACATCGATTTCGATGCCGAGCGAGTGGCGGATGTTTTCTACGGCTTCTCGGAGAATGGAGAGCGTTTTGAGCCCGAGGAAGTCCATTTTGATGAGTCCGGTTTCCTCGATGACCTTACCTTCATATTGCGTACAGTGGAGTTTTTCGCCGGTTTCTTTGTCGTCGGCGGTGCTGACGGGCACCCAGTCGCTGATATCGTCGCGGCAGATGATGAAGCCACAGGCATGCACGCCAGTGTTGCGCACATTTCCCTCGAGCATTTTGGCGTAGCGAATGGTGTTGCGCATGAGTGGGTCGTGCGAGGCTTCGGCTTCCCGCAGTTCGGGGATCGCCTTGATGGCATTGGGCAAGTTCATCTTGGGCACCTTGCCGTCGGGGCCCGCCGGCAGCTTGTCGGGAATGAGTTTGCACAGGCGGTTGGACTCCGAAAGGGGGAGCTGGAGCACGCGTGCCACGTCTTTGATGGCCAGCTTGGTGGCCATCGTTCCGTAAGTGATGATGTGGGCCACTTTTTCGGCTCCATATTTATCGGTCACCCACTGCAACACGCGTCCGCGTCCGTCGTCGTCGAAGTCTACGTCGATATCCGGGAGCGAAATACGGTCGGGATTCAGGAAGCGCTCGAAGAGGAGGTCATATTTAATTGGGTCGATGTCGGTGATGCGCAGGCAGTAAGCCACGGCACTGCCCGCGGCCGATCCACGTCCCGGGCCGACCGAGACGCCGAGTTGCTCGCGAGCTGCCTTGATGTAGTCTTGCACGATGAGGAAGTAGCCCGGGAAGCCCATCGTCTTCATGATGTGCAGTTCAAACTTGATGCGCGCGTCGGTTTCTTCGTCGAGCGGATCGCCGTAACGCCACTTCGCTCCTTCGTAAGCCAGCTTGCCGAGATAGTCCGCCTCGAGTTTGATGCGATAGAGTTTGTCGTATCCGCCGAGTTTCTTGATCTTGGCCTCGCCTTCTTCGCGGTCGATGACCACATTGCCGTTCTCGTCTTGCGTGAATTCGTCGTAGAGTTGCTCTTCGGTATACCGTTTTCTGTACTCCTCTTCCGTTCCGAATTCCGCGGGAATTTCGAAGTTGGGCATGATGGGGCCGTGGTCGATGCTGTAGACCTCCACCTTGTCGACGATCTCTTGGGTGGTGGCAAGCGCTTCCGGCAGATCGGCGAAGACTTCGTTCATTTCCGCCTGTGTTTTGAACCATTCTTGCTTCGTGTAGAGCATGCGCGACGGATCGTTGACGAAGTGGTTGGTGGAAAGGCAGATGAGGAGATCGTGTGCCTCGGCATTTTCTTCGTCGGCAAAGTGCGTGTCGTTGGTGCAAATGTATTTCACGCCGCATTTCTCAGCGAGTTGCAGCAATGCTTTGTTGGCTTGCACCTGCAAAGGGTAGGTTTCGCGGTTGGCACGTTGCGCCGGATCTTTGACTTCGTGCCGCTGGAGTTCGAGATAATAGTCCTCGCCGAAAACTTGCTTGAACCATCGCACTGCTTCTTCGGCGCCTTGGAGGTCGCCGCTCAGGATCTTACGCGGAATTTCTCCGCCCAAGCAGGCCGAAGACACGATGAGTCCCTCTTTGAATCGCTCGAGATCGGCCTTGTCCGTGCGGGGCTTCATGTAGAAGCCGTCGACCCACGAGCGACTCACGAGCTTGATGAGATTGTGGTAGCCGGTTTCGTTCTTGGCCAAGACGATGAGGTGCCAGCCGCTGCGGTCGGTCTTGTCCTTCTTGTCCGATTTGGTTCGGCGCGCGCAGTACATCTCACAGCCGTAGATGGGTTTGAAGTCCAAAACGCGCTGTGCCTTTTCGATCTGCTTCTCGCATTCGGCGATGAGTTCCTCGTTGGTCTTGCCGGCGTCGGGATTGACCCCATTTTTGTCGGGCGCGTTTTCGTACGTCCCCTCGCGCAATGCCGTCAATTTTGCCTCCGCTGCTTTTTTCTCTTTGGCAGCTGCCCCCTTTTTCTTGTTCACGTAGTTGTAGAAGTCCTTCACCCCCATCATATTCCCGTGGTCGGTCAGTGCCATACCGCGCATTCCGTCGGCCAAGGCTTTGTCGACCAGGCGCGCAATGGAAGCTTGCCCATCGAGCAGGGAGTAGTAAGAGTGAACGTGTAAGTGAGCGTAGGGTATCATGAGGGAAGAGACAGAGAAACGGTGGAAGAAAAAGGGCTTTTCGCCGTGTACTCACGGGCACACGGCGAAAAGCCGAGAAAGAATTTGGGGGAGTCGTCAGTTGAAGAAGGTCCAACTGATGCCGAAGTGGAGCAAACGCTGGTTGGTGGGGTAGTGCGGTACGAGGAACGACCGACCTTCCGACGAATTGACGTGTGTGTAGGCCAGATAGAAGCGCACGCCCTTCAATTTGAAGTTGACGTAGGCATTGATCCAGGGGTAGTTGCCCAATTTCGTGCGGTAGGTGGCATCCTGCACGGCGTATTGTCCGATGATGGGCGAATAAGTCGGTGCGTAGTATTCTGTAAAATAGCGGACATCGGCGCCCAATTGCGTGGCGAGCACGTGCGCGATCTTAAATTGCAGATAGAGATTGGTCCAACCGGTGAAGACCGGAACCGGGAGCACGCTTTCGTTTGAACTCTTCTGGAGCGTGAGTTGGTTGTCCCAATGTAGCGGTCCCCAAGCCCATCGATTGGCGAACGTGGCGGAGGCAATTTGGATATTGCCCGTATATTGGTCGACGTTCACTCCATATTTCATTTTTGCCAAGGTAGGCGTTGTCGCATCGGTCGATTGGGTCTCGCGGAAATAGGCATAGTTTTGCACGCTCTCCACGCCCACGCTCAGCGAAGTGGCACGATAGGACAGCGTGCCCTCAATGCGTGCGCGGAACACGTGGTTGAGGTCCTTGTCCCACCAAGCATTGCGTCCGTGGTAGTGGTTGTAGTAGAAAGCGGGGCTCTCGTTGCGCACAAAACCTCCGGCCACCAGCGCCAAGGTGTCTTGTGCCATGCGGAAATGCAGTCCGATGTTGCCCTCCACGTTAAACTCTCCCCAGTCTTTGCCGGTGGTGCGCATTTCGCCCAGCACGTTGTAACGCAAGGTGTGGGCGTTTTCGCGCAGCAGTTGTGCGCCGACGGTGAAATAATTGAAGATGGTCGCCTTTTGGTGTAGGTCTACATCCGGAAGCGTGAAGCGCGCAAATTCATGCTTGGCAAAAAGTCGCATACCGGTCTTCACCCATTTCTTGAAGCCCTCGTTCATCTCGAGCGCCAGGGTGTTTTGCACGGAGAGGTAGTGAGTACTGTCGGCAGCCGCGTCGCCGTTGGTGAAGAAGTTGGCGAAAAAGTCGTCCAACTTCTTGCGCGAGGTAAAATTGCGGTAGTTGCTTTCGGCACGCAGCGTGTGAATGAGCGAAGCCACGGGCACAAAGCGGCGCACGAGGGTGGAATCTTGCGACAACGTTTGCAGTTGCTTGAGCGCCGCACTGTCTGTGTCGGCCTTTCCCGCCCGGGTTTGCACAGCTCTGTGCACCTCTCTGCCGGCGGAGTCCAGATATTGGACATACCCTGCCGAAAGGCGGTGTGTGAAGAAGGCACGGTCGATGCTTACCGTGTTGCGTACGCCCTCCAAGCGTACGGGCATGTCGGAAGCGCCGTAGCGTGTGGGGAAGAAATTCGGATTGGTGATGTAGCGTTCGTCCTGCAATCCGCCGTTCTCCACGTTCTTGATGTAGCCCGTTTCGTAATATCCGTGTGCCTGGTACTGATCTCCGCGGTAATACCCGTAGATCGATCCGTCGATGGACGAGTGGTTCTGGTTCTTATAGTACCCACGTGCATAAGCGTAGTCTACGTTGAATCCGATGCCCGTGCGCTTATTGATATTGGTCGAGAATCGAGCTACGAAATGGTCGTCTCCGTCGGTTTTGCTGCCCGAGGAATGGTAGTCCAACCGCGCCACAGGCGATTTGGTATTGGTGAAGACGAAGCGGTCGGTGGAGACGAGGAACCAATTGTAGGGGCGTTCGAACACAAATTGCGATCCCATCATGAAGTCGCCGCGTCCATTGTAGATACGCGTAGTGCGCGGTGCGCCGAGGCTCCCGGTGAAGTTGTATTCTCCGTGGAGTCCGTCGGTATTATTGACATTTTGGAACAAGTAGCTCAGCGTGTCCGGACGTTGTGGGCGTACGCTACCGAAACGCTCGTCGAGTGTCCAGGTAAAATAGCCCTTCGGCACGGAATTGGGGTCGATCGAATCTTTTTCTGAGTGGGCGAAATGTCCAATGCCGGTGCGCTGTCGGTCATTCTCGCGCGCAGTGAAACTACCGAGTGGACGCTGTGCATTGCATTGAATGGCAAAAAGCACCGCCAAAGCGATGCTCACAAAGAAAGAAGGAAGGAAGCGCGAGAAGATCTTCGTCATAGGGTGAAATTTTCGAGGGCTTGTGCGATGTGACGGCGGGTGTTCTCACTCACTTCGGTGAGCGGGAGTCGCAACACGTTTTCCAATTCTCCACGTTCAGCCATCATACATTTGATGCCGGCGGGGTTGCCCTCCACAAATGCCAAGCGGAAAATGTCGTGGAACGCGCGGTGTATGCGCAGCGCCTCGAAGACATCGCCATTCCTCATGCTGCGCACCAATTCCGTCATTTCTGCAGGGAAAGCATTGGCCACAACCGAAATCACTCCCACGCCGCCGAGCGAAACGATCTCAAAGGTGAGAGAATCGTCGCCACTGATCACTTCAAAACCGGCGGGTGCGTGCGCGATGAGCTCATTGATCTGTGCCAGATTGCCACTTGCCTCTTTGATTGCCACGATATTCTCGAAATCTTCGGCCAGTCGCAAAGTCGTATCGGCGTTGAGGTTCACTCCGGTACGGCCCGGCACGTTGTAGAGCACCACCGGCACGGGCGATGCTTGGCTGACGGCACGAAAATGCCGATAGAGCCCTTCTTGCGTGGGTTTGTTATAGTAAGGTGTGACGATCAGCACCCCATCGATCCCCTCAAAGTCGCTCTCTTCGAGATAGGAACAAACGCTGCCTGTGCTGTTTCCTCCGCAGCCTAACAGCAGGGGAACCTGTCCACCGACTTCGTCGACAAACGTTTCGATGATCAACTCACGTTCTTGCAGACTGAGAGTGGGCGTCTCGGCCGTGGTGCCAAGCACACAGAGGAAGTCTACACCGCCTTCGTCCACGAGATGGCGGATATGCTCGCGCAAAGTGAGTAGATCGACTTCTCCTTCGGCTGTGAAGGGGGTGACGACGGCTACGCCGGTGCCTTGAAACGGATTGGTTCGCATAGGTGAGGGGAGTTTGTATAGGCTTTCGTTGCGCGGTGTGGGGCAGGAAACCCGCACGCCGACGTTTATTTGCAAAAGTAACGATTAAAATCCAAGTGTACAAAGCGCGCACTTAGTTTTCGCTGTCGAGGAGAGCAAGAAACTCGTCTTCGCGTAGGAGAGGCACGCCGAGTTTTTCGGCCTTTTCGAGTTTCGAGGGACCCATGTTAGCGCCGGCGAGCACAAACGAGGTCTTTTTCGAGATGCTCGACACGTTTTTTCCGCCGTGGGCTTCAATCATTTCCTTATATTCTTCGCGCGAATGATGGGTAAAGGTACCACTGATCACGATGCTCCGGCCTTCGAGCTGCGTTCCGGCCTGTATCGTTTCGGGCAGCGCCATTTGCAAACCGAATTCGGCGAGGGTATCGACGATGCGTTCGTTGTCGGGGTTGGCAAAGTAGGCGCGCACGCTGCCGGCGATGATGTCGCCGATGCCCTCCACGGCAGTCAGTTCGTCAAACGAGGCCACTCGCAGTGCTGCCAGGGTTTTGAATTGTGCCGCCAGTGCTTTGGCCGCCACCTTGCCCACGAAGCGGATGCCCAAGGCGAAGAGCAAGCGGTCGAAGGGCACAGACTTGCTGTCCTCAATGGCCTTGACGATCTTTTGTGTCGCCACTTTCGTCACGGGCATGGCCGGCGCCTGCGTTTCGAGCGCTTCGCCCAGAGTGGGCGGGGTGAAGGTGCCGCGCGACAGGAACCAGTGTCCGTCCCATTCCGTGAGTTGGAGACGATAGAGGTCGGTGACGTCGCGCACCAGTCCGTTTTCGTAGTATTTATCCACCACTTCCGGGCCCAAACTCTTGATGTTCATCGCATCGCGTGCAATGAAGTGCTCAATGCGCCCCTTGCGTTGCGGAGGACAGGCATCATTGGGACAGTAGGTAGCCGCCTCGCCTTCGTAGCGTACGAGTGGGGTACCGCACTCCGGACATTCATGCACGAATTCCACCGGTGCGCCGAGGTGCGCATCGCGTTGTTCCTTGGCTACTCCGACGATTTGCGGAATGATCTCACCGGCCTTCTCCACATATACCCGATCTCCGAGATGCAAGTCCAGTTGCCGAATGATGTCTTCATTGTGAAGCGAAGCACGTTTCACCATCGTTCCCGCCAACAGTACCGGTTCCATATTTGCGACAGGAGTGACCGCACCGGTTCGTCCCACCTGGAAGGTCACTTCGTTGAGGCGGGTCAATGCTCGCTCCGCTTGGAACTTGTAGGCGATGGCCCATCTCGGTGATTTAGCCGTGAAACCCAATAGCTCCTGTTGGCGAAGTGAGTCGACCTTCAGCACCACGCCGTCGGTGGCCACGGGTAACTCTTTTCGCGCCTCGTCCCAGTAGTCGAGAAAGGCATAAATTTCTTCCAGCGACGTGACGAGTCGCATACCCTCGCTCACTTTGAAGCCCCAGCTGCGGGCTTTCATAAGGTTAGCGTAGTGGGTGTCTCCGGGCAGTTCGTCGCCGAGCAGATAATAGAGATAGGCATCCAGTCCGCGTGCTGCCACCACACGACTATCCTTACTTTTGAGAGTGCCGCTCGCGGCATTGCGCGGATTGGCGAAGAGCGGTTCTTCGCGCGCTTCGCGTTCGGCGTTGAGGCGGTCGAACGAGTTCCATGGCATCAGCACCTCCCCGCGAATTTCGAAGCGGCGTGGCCAGTCTCCCCCCGTGGGGAGTCGCAGCGGGATGGAACGAATGGTGCGCACGTTGGCCGTCACGTCGTCGCCGCGCACCCCGTCACCACGTGTCAAGGCACGCACCAGCGCACCGTCCTCATAGTGCAGCGAAATGCTCAGACCGTCGAACTTCAGTTCGCAGCAGATCGCGAAAGGTTCGCCGTCCAGTCCCGCCTGCACGCGTTCATAAAATTCGCGCACGTCGTCGCGGTTGTACGTGTTGCCGAGTGAGAGCATCGGTCGCTCGTGTTCCACCTGTTCGAACGTTTGGTTCAGGTCGCTGCCCACGCGCTGAGTGGGACTGTTGGGGTCGTAGCGTTCTGGATGTGCAGCTTCGAGCGCCTGAAGTTCGTGCATGAGTTCGTCGAACTCCCGGTCGGTGATTTCCGGTCGGTTCTCTACGTAATACAAGTAGTTATGGTGGTGCAGGGTTGCCCGGAGTTGGTCTATGCGGTCTGGCATGATGCGGTGTGGCTTAGTGCTGAGTTTGAGTTTATAGGCAAAAATAATCGAGTTGCGCGAAACGAACAAGTTTCGCACGCTGATTTTTTCTTTTCACTTTGAGCGCGTGCGTTCTGAAGTCGGGCGGCAAATACCCATATCTGTACCCCAAGCGAGAAAACATTCGCATTACTTCCTGC
Source organism: Prevotellaceae bacterium UBA1746 (assembly GCA_905369775.1). Taxonomy (GTDB): domain Bacteria; phylum Bacteroidota; class Bacteroidia; order Bacteroidales; family Bacteroidaceae; genus Alloprevotella. Next base: position 9,824 of record CAJPJR010000029.1, on the reverse strand, counting down.
CGCCTCTCAATAAAAACAGCGATACGGTGGGTTACCCAAAAATCGGGTGAAACCCATCGTATCGCAGTGGGGAAAGAACTGTCGGGAACTCGCCAAGCCGGTTTGCGAAGCCGATGACGTTCGTTCTGCCCGCGCCGGCATTGGGAAGCCTCCCGATGACGTTGGCTAAAAGTAGCCTCGATACATGTCGATCAGCGTCGAAAGCTGTTGCAATTTAGTGTCGATCAGTTCCATCTTGCAATCCAACTGCCCGCGTTCACTGTCGATCACTTCAAGATAGGTGGCTCTATTATTGAGATACAACTTCTGTGCGGCAGAAACGGCACGCATCAGCGCCTCATCCTGTTTCTGCTTAAATTGGCGGAGCTGCTTTAGATTTGCGATTTTCGACTGCAGCGTGCTGGTCTCGATGTAGGCGGTCATTAGCGCCTTGTCATAATTGTACAGCGCTTCAATTTGCAGCGCGTCCGCCTGAGAAAAATTGGCTTGTATGGCTTTTTTGTTAATCAGCGGCGCTGTGAGACCTCCCAACGCACTAAAGATCAACGATTCCGGGAGCTTGACCAAGTACTTGGGGTTGAAAGCATTCAGTCCCACCGCGGCCGAGAGGTTAAACGAGGGGAGAAATTCTTTGCGAGCAGTTTCAACATCCCATTTGGCGGCTTCGAGTGCATGTTCGGCCTGCACCACATCCGGCCGTTGCAGCAAAAGCTGCGTAGACAAGGCGTGAGCAGCCGCCGGCATCGCGAGTTGTGAGAAATCGTTCTTCGTCCGTGGGATGGGTTGAGGCAATCTACCCAATAGCAAGTTGAGGTTGTTCTCCGTTTCTATGATAGACTGACGCAACACATACTCATCGGCCTGCGCTTTGGCCAATTCTGCTTCGAACTTCTCTACGGCCAACTGCGTATCTGCATCTGCTTCTTTTTGAATGCGCGCAATTCTCACCGCATTCTTCTGCAAAGCGATGTATTGTTGCATCACGAGCAACTTATAGTCAAGGGCCAACAGCACGTAATAGTTCTCTGCAACGTCGGCCACCAGCTGACTTTTGATAGCCCGCTGTCCCGCCTCTGAAGCCAGATAGCGCTCCACGGCCGATTTCTTGTCACTGTTCAGCTTACCCCACAGGTCTACGGTCCAATCCATTTGCAGCGTCGGAGCCAAATCGGGAATCACCGTTGGAATCTTGCGTCCCGGCGTGAGTTCCGTGCCCACATTGCCGGCGCCCTCGGCAGTGTAGCGCCCTACTTTGGAGATGCCGGCTCCCACATTGGCCGAGATCGAAGGCAACAACGCCCCCTGCTTGGCCGTGATTGCACTTTTGGCGATCGCCAATTCCTGCAACGTGATTTTGAGATCGTGATTGTTTTGCAGCGCCGTGTCGATCAGCGACCGGAGCACCGAATCCTGGAAGAAATCGCGCCAGGCTGGTGACACCGTCACACTGCTATCCCTCGACATCGAAGCCAGCGAGGCCTTCAGCGTGTCTTTGGGGAGGGTTGTCGCCTGTGGAGTCTTGCACGCCCCCATGCAGAGGAGCGTGGCAAGTCCCACCGCGAGGTAAAGCATCTTATTCGTTTTCGTCATGACTGCTTTCCTTTATCCGTTTGTTCGAATACCGTTTGTCTTTCTCTTCGCTCAAAGGCTTCTCCTTTTGGTAGTGCACCAATTTATCGGCCATTCCGGCAAAGATGTAATAAAGACCCGGGATGAGTACCAGTCCGCCCAGCGTACCAATGAGCATACCGCCCACAGCGGCAGTTCCGATGGTTCGGTTGCCCACAGCGCCGGCGCCGGAGGCAAACACCATGGGAATCAAGCCGGCGATGAAGGCAATGCTCGTCATGAGAATCGGGCGGAAACGAGCCACCGCTGCAGAGATCGCAGCCTGCGAGATCCGTTCTCCCGCATTCTTGCGCTGAACGGCGTATTCCACCATGAGCACAGCGTTCTTTCCTAACAGACCGATGAGCATCACCAACGCGATTTGCGCATAGATGTTGTTCTCCAGCCCGCAAACTTTCAGGAACAGGAAGGCACCACAGATGCCCACGGGCAAAAAGACGATCACAGGCAGCGGGAGAAGGAAGTTCTCATATTGAGCGGCCAGAATGAAGTAGACAAAGACCAGACAAACCACAAAGATGACAATCGCAGTGTTGCCTTGTTCCGCTTCGTCTTTTGAGATACCGGCCCAGTCATAATCATAGCCCTTGGGCAAAGTGCGTTGCGCCACTTCCTGAATGGCGCGCAAAGCCTGTCCGCTGGAATATCCCGGCGCCTGCGCTCCCGTCACTTCCGAGGAGTTGTAGAGGTTGTGCCGCGTGATCTCACTCATACCGTAAGTCTTGCTCAGCGACATGAAGTCGGCATAGGGCACCATTTGCCCGTCTTCGTTCTTGCTGTAAAGCCCTAACAGATGTTCCGGGAAATCGCGATACTGCGGAGCGGCCTGCACGATCACCTTGTAGGGTTTGCCGAAACGAATGAATCCGGTCTCATAGTCCGAACCCACCAAGACCGACAGGTTGTTCAGCGCCTTGCCGGGTTTGACCCCCTTTTGCAGCGCCTTGTCGTCATCCACGTGCAACATGTATTGGGGATAGCTTGCCGAATAGAAGGTGAACGCGTTGCCGATCTCCGGTCGTTTGTTCACTTCCGCAACAAACGCCTTGCTCACACGCTCCATTTCGTGGTAGTCATTGTTGCCGGTCTTGTCCAGCAGACGCAGTTCGAATCCACTGGCCGCACCGTAGCCGGGCACCGAAGGCGGTTCGAAGAAGTCGATATTAGCTTGCGTGATGCGTTCGCACTTCTTTTCCAAGTCTTCGATAATCTGCTTCGCCGTACGTTTTCGGTGTTTCCAGTCCTTTAGATTGATCAAACAGCTGCCCGAGTTGGCACTCGTTCCCTCAGAGAGGATTTCGAAACCGGCCAACGAAGACACACTTTCGACGCCTTCTTCCTTTTCTGCGATTTTGAGCAGCTGCTGTGCAACCTCGTTCGTGCGCTCAATGGTGGCCCCCGGCGGCGTTTCGATCACCGCATAGATCATGCCCTGGTCCTCCTGCGGAATGAAGCCCGACGGGAGTCCCATGTTGATCCAATAGGCCAAACCGCAGAAGAGCAACGTCAAGATCATGGTGAATGCCTTGTTGCGCACCGTTCGCCGAACGAGTCGTTCGTATCTCCGACTGCCGGAGTCGAACTTGGCGTTGAAACGCTGCAGGGCACGCCCCACGAAACCGAGCTGCACATGGTGCTCCTGTTCTTTGGTGAGGATGAGCGCACACAGTGTCGGAGTCAAGGTCAGGGCCACAAAACCCGAGAAGAGAATGCTCGAGGCCATTGTGATGGAGAACTGACGATAGAACATGCCTTCCGGACCGCCCATAAAGGCCACGGGGATGAACACCGACGCCATTACCAGCGAAATGGCAATGATCGCCCCACTGATTTCCTTCATGGCCTTCTCGGTGGCCTCGACCGGCGAAAGCTTATTGCGTGAAATTTCTACATTTACCGCCTCAATCACCACAATCGCATCGTCCACCACGATACCGATCGCCATGACCAAGGCAAAGAGCGAGATCATGTTGAGCGTGATGTTGAACACCAGCATCGCGATGAAGCTACCCAACAACGAAATGGGGATGGCCAAAATGGGGATGACAGCTGCACGCCAGTCGCCGAGGAAGATAAACACCACAATGCCCACCAAAACAAACGCTTCGATCAGCGTGTGGATCACTTTCTCGATACTTGCATCGAGGAATCGGCTCACGTCGTAGCTCACTTCGTAGTGCATGCCCTTAGGCATGTCCTTTTGCAAACGTGCCATGGTCTCTTTCACATGCATGATCACGTTGCGTGCGTTACTACCATAAGCCTGTTTCAGCGTGACAGCAGCAGAGGGCCGCCCATTGAAGGTCGAATAGATATCATAGACCTCACTGCCTAAGTGCACATCGGCAATGTCTTTCAAACGCACCACATTCCCACCATTATTACTCTTGATAATGATGTTTTTGTATTCGTCCTCTGTGGTGTAGCGTCCCGGATACTTCAGAATGAACTCTTTGGCCTGCGGGCGCAAACCGCCGCTCTCGCCCAACTTACCCGGCGAGACTTCTATGTTCTGATCTTCCAGCGCGTCGCTCACGTCGTCGGTCGACAATCCGTAGGCCACCATTTTGTCGGGGTGCAACCACACCCGCATCGCATAGTTGCGCGTACCGAGAATGTCCAAATCGCCGACGCCGTCGACGCGCTGCAACTCCGGCGCAATGTTGATGTCAAAATAGTTGTAGAGAAAACCTTGATCCACCTTCGGATCGTCGCTGTACAGATTGACATACATCAAGATATTGGGTTCCTCACGCGAAATTTTCACCCCTTCACGAATCACCTCGGGCGGCAATTTGTTGGTGGCCGACGAAACGCGGTTCTGCACATTCACCGCATCGACGTTCGGGTCGGTGCCCAACTTGAAAACCACATTGAGTGCCGCCTCGCCGTCGTTACCCGCATCACTTTCGATGTATTTCATGCCGGGTACTCCGTTCAAGGCCTGTTCCAAAGGAATAATGACCGATTTCACCAGCAACTCGTTGTTGGCGCCGGGGTAGTTGGCAATCACATTCACCTTAGGAGGCGAAATGGAGGGAAACTGCGTGATGGGAAGGTTGAACAGCGACAGAATTCCGATAAAGGCGATGACCAGCGAGACGACAATGGAGAGCACCGGTCGACGAATAAAGATCTTGAACATCCTAATCTGCGTTTAGCTTATTCAACTTCATGGCGGCACGGGGCGACACCTGCGAAACGCGCACCTTGTCTCCTTCGTTCACTTTCTGTATGCCGTCGACGAGATAACGGTCGGTCACTTGCAGACCGGAAGACACGACATAGGCTCCCGTATATTCCGCATCAATTTTGATGGCGCGTTGATGCACCACGTTGTTGCGATCCACCACAAAGACGTATTTCTGGTCTTGCAGCTCATACACCGCTTCCTGCGGGATCAGCATGGCTTGCTTTTTCTCTACAAAGAGCTTCACGGTACCCGTCTCTCCGTTGCGCAAGAGGGAATGGGGATTGTCGAAGCTCGCGCGAATGGCGATTGTCCCCGTCGAACTGTCGAACTGGCCGCCGAGGTCTAAGATCTTGCCGCGTGCCGGAAACACCTCGCCGTTGGCCAATACCAATTGTAGGGGATTCTGGGCATAGCGTTCCGGATGCAGCCGGAAGTCCAAATAGTCTGTTTCTGAAATGTTGAAATAGACCAGCACCTTCGCGTTGTCCGACAGGCTGGTCAGCAAATTGTTTTCTTCGATCAGACTCCCCTGCTTGTTGGGGATGCGACCCAAAATACCGGAGAAGGGCGCACGAATGAGCGAGAGCCGTTTACGCATCACGGCCAACCGATAGTCGGCCTCTGCTCCCTTCAGTTTTGCCGCAGCCATGCGTCTCGCATTGTTCGACACCACCTTGCTTTCTGCCAGCTTTTCCACGTTCTGCAGGTCGATTCGCGCTTGCTCGGCGGCGGCCTTGGCTTTTGTCACCTCTTCGTTCGCACCGAAAATCGCAATACGGAAGAGGGGCTGGCCGGCTTTCACATACTGCCCCTCGTTGACATACACCTGCTGTAGCACGCCCGCTTGTTGAGAGCGAATTTCCACATTTCGCAGCGAGGCGATGTTCGCCACGTACGAGCGCGGCAGCGCAATGTCCTGCACCAGCGGGGTCGTTGCTGTATAAACCGGCACCACTTCTGCTTCTTTCTTGGCCTGACATGCACACAGGAGTAAGGATACCGCGAGACAAGTCAACCGAATTACATTCTTCATACTTAGTCTTTGTTTTGGACGTGGCCTCCGCAGAAGCCATTGGTCGTTCTCTATTTTCCGGCCGCCCGCAGGCCGTCGGTGCTATTCTTTTTGTTGAGTTCTTTTCTTCTCTTGACCGCAAGAGCAAGCGTCGCTTCGCAAGCGCCCGATAGCTCTCGCCTTCGCCCGCTCTTTTTCGTATCGGAGGGACACGAAAGGGAGGCGGAATGCGCGCAAAAGTACCATTTTCTGTCAACCGAACAAGTCGCACCCCCTGTTTTTTCGCTGTGCCGACACAATGTTTCCGCCTTCGAGGGCTGCATGTCGTGTCCATTTGACAAATCGGCGGAAAAAGCGATGGCGCGTCTCGGGCGCGCACAAAAAACAGGTGCGCATCAGCAAACGCTGACTCGCACCTGTTTTCTTAGAATGTGATGTCCAGACCGGCATCGACCAACGTGTAGTTTTTTCGCACCTCCACAATGGGCGCCGTGTCGTAGATCAGCCGATAGGTCCCGCGCAGACCGATGGCAGACGTGATACGATATTTGAGATCCACTGCCGCACCGAAACGGGCCTTACTGAAATACGTGTCCGGTGTTGCCTGGTGGATGGCCGTGGCCGTGAGTTCCCAGTTCTGGCCCAGTTTGCTGTTCACACTCACCGAGAGGTGATTCTTGATCCGGTGGCTGTATGCATTTTTCACCCCGTGAGGCGTCGGCGTCGCGCGTTCCCATTCCTCGTATTCGTAGAACAAGCCTGCGGCTGCGAAGACCAGGGTCGACGGACTGTGCACCAAACGATAGCGCGACTGCAGTCCCGACGAGAATTTGAAAGCCATGCCGCGACTTCCCGCCCATTGCGATTCGGCGTACGGATACACTTCGAAAGCGCGGTCCAGCAGATAGCGATATTCCCCATGGATGTAGCCGCCGCTTAGTGTTACCTCCTTGCCGTATGAAGAGAACTCGAATTTGTTGAGCAGGTTCACCACGCGATCGCGATGAATCAGGAGGTTGATGTTGGCGCTGTTCTTAAAGGTCAGCACATTTTCCTTTTCCGTTTGGAAATTGAGCGAAGGGGTGATCGTGCCTTGCAGCGTCTTCGCGCTGTCGATGCTCATCGTCATGTTTTCCGAAAACAGCATCTGCGCGCCGACCCGCACGGGGGCCAAAAGGAGGAGGAAGAGGAGGAGTAAAGATCGATTCATGGGTGAGAAATGAAAAAGTCGGTTCGCGGTACACCGCGCGCCGGTGGGGCGTGTGTCCGGAAGTCGGGGTTGTTTTTTAGAGATTGAGTTCTGCGTCAGTGGACGCACGATGCGCGGTGTCTCATGGTCGCGAAGCGGTGGCCAAGCAGGCCGGTTGGGCCTGTTGTGCTGCCGATCGTGGTCGCGCCCCGCGGAGTGGGAATCGAGATGAGGCTCTTTTCGTCGTGGAGTGTTGAGACCCGGCACTCCGTGATCCGCACCTTTGTGCACTCGCCGCTCAGCGCATCACCGCAATTCGCCACGAGGGTGGGGTGGGACGCGGTGTGCGCGTTGCCCTTGGGCAGGTCGTGTACGTGCTGGGGTGAAACGCATTTCCTCGACTACATAGTCAGCGTGCAAGGGGGGAGAAGTTCTGCGGCTGATCAATCGTATTTGATGCAAGAACTACAAAAATAAGCATTTCGTCGGGGATGTGCAACGTTCGTCGGGATTATTTCGCACGGCATCCACTCGGCACAGACAAAACAAGGAGGGAAACGCAAAAAACACTCCATCTTTTTTCGTCGATCGCGTATCTTTCTTGAGAAGATTGGAGTGCGGAATTTTATACATCGATCGTCTACGTAACGCACCGCCCTCGCTCGTTTTCTCCTCACGCGTACGCGCGCATATCAGCTGCTTTTCGTTTTTCACCTTCACCTCTTCACCCACTCTTTACATCTTGCAATAGGTCAATGAATTAGGGGTGAAGGTTTTTCGCAAAAAGGGCCTTTCCCCTTCACCCAGATCTTCACCGGCCCCTTCACGCGAATATGTAATTTGAGGTCTGCATTTATGCATGTCGAGAAGCAAGAGAGGTAACATTGCGCTTTCTCGCTCGCGAGTGAAGCGAAGCGTGAAGGTCGAAGGACAAAAGCCTTCACCCTTATTGCGCTGTGCACAAATGAGTTGCGCCCTGCGGGTGAAGAGGTGAAGGCAAAAAACGAAAACCGCCTGACGCGCGCGCGAGGACTCGCACTGGATGCACGCGCGGGCAGCTCAAAGCGGAAATGAGAAGATCTGTACTTGTCGGTTGACTCTACAGGCGCTCCTGCTAGGAAAATCCATTCCTAAATACGCGCATCAACTCATTAAAACCTGCCTCACTCGAAGCATTTCAGAAATAATTTCCGATCTTTGTTCCGTTGTAAGCTTCATTGTTCTTTGTTTGATTCGCTTTTTTGCCACAGAACAGATATAAGAACTTTCGAGCTTACGCACGTTCTGGAGATGGTATTAGGAAAATGTCCTGTGTTGCTAGAAATCCTCAGCCAAGTCAAAAGACCTCGTAATGAAACACTAAACGCAATGACAAGTTATGGAAAGACAGACCTAATTTTACAAGAAGCAGCAGATGGGTTCTGCGCTTGGTTTATCTTGCAATACATGAGGGGATATAATCCCTTTGTGGCAATGATGTCGAAAGAAATTATAATACAAGGTTAATTAAAGTGACATATAATGCGACATAAGAAGATTTTTATTGGACTGGCATTTCTCTGTTTCATTGTGATGGGCGTAATCTTTCACTTTAGAAGAGATATTGTTGTTGCACCAATAAGGTGTGAAGTTTTGGAGGCTGATACAACAGTCTCGGATTCAGGAACGAAATCAGTATGCCACACAGTGTTGGTTGATAATGCTCCGTATCTGGAACAAAATATCAGGCAATGCTTAGAGAGGTATTTTTGGAAGAATGTGTGTCTGGATTCTTTGGAGCGATATGAGTTCTATATGATCTATTTTTATAGAAAAACCAAGTATTTGACTTTGGACTTTAAAGAGGGTGGGCAATATAATCCTGTATATAGCCATTGGGATAATACAATGGATTGGAGAAATCACTATGAAGATAGATTAGGTCAAATAAGCTACTACAGACGTACAGATGGAAGCGTCTGCTATATTGTCTTTATCTATGATTCTGGTTGGGGGATTCGTATGCTTGTAGACACTGCAAAATCTGAAATGTATAGTGAGGATTGTAAGAACGCGAAAAGTCTTTATAGACTAAAGATGAAAGAGCTTAAAATCGTTGATAATGAAATATAGAAGTATTATAATAGCAGGTCTCTTGATAATACTCTTCTCCTCTTGTCTTAAGGAGAACGCTATTCCCATATCCTCTTCCTTCTCTATTGAGGTGGCGGAGGATAAGACCGCACCTGTTATCATTAAGCTACAGAATGATAGCTATGGTGCGGATGAGTATGAGTGGACCTTTGAGGGGGAGAGCCAAGTTATTAATGAGGGTTCTGCCGTTTCAATGAGGTTTATTTAGAAGCGCCGAAGAAAGAGAAAAAGGTGGCCGGAGAGTCGCCTGCTAAACAGAAGTATGTAAGATTGGACTCATACGACCCTCAGAAAGGTGAGATAGTCTCCCGTAAGAAAACCCAACTCGGTGAGGTGTCGGAAGAGACAGCTATTCGTTACCTCAAGGAGCTAGAGGAGAAGTATGCTCCCGGCTCAATCATTGCCGATGTTCCTTCTAATAATACAGGGGCAAATAATGAAATCTTTGAGCTTAACGGAGACAATGTTCTGCGTGGACAGATGATTCTTGAGGTACCTGTACAGAAGAAAGCGGACATACCACCAAACGTATTAGAATACGCGAAGAAGAATGATATCATCATTCGTGACGTGAATGGGAAAATATATAATTAGTAGAGACACATGAAAGTTACATTTAGAGCCTGGAGTCAAGGCTATACAGAGTTACAAAGTGAGGGGGATACCCT
>CAJPJR010000028.1 GCA_905369775.1 Prevotellaceae bacterium UBA1746 | reverse complement strand
CATATATACCATCCATTAGGGCACTGCTTCGTGTCGCGAGAGTCGATAAGCCCTGTCTTGCACTTGAAACAGAAGTTCATATAGACCGGGATTCGTACTTCTGCACAAGTAGGGTTGACACATTCATAATAATTGTAATGATTAAAGCCTGACGAGCGTTCAGTGAACATCATGTGGCCACAAGCTCTGCACTTCAAACGCCTGAATTTTTGCATTACCTTATTTGTGATGGCTATGAATTGCCGAATGGAAGGGTCGGGTTCATAGCCCGCAGCAGTCGCATGCAACTTGGGGAATCCCATTATTTCAGATAAATGGAAGAGTGTGTAATTTTGCCAGTTACTTTCTTTCTCTAAAGTTTGTGTGTCGAGGTTGTTGCGAAAGCACTCTTTTCCTCTACACCAGAAATATGGCAGGTTAATGGCTGGATTGGTAGTTTCAGATAATTGTGGGGCACAAAATTGTTTGAAGTTGCTGTTTGGATTATACTGTGTTAAAAATTGTCGCTGGTACAGCTCATCTTTTTCACTCATAGTTCCCTTAAAGTAGAAACGCTTTATAGTGTCAGAAAGTAGGGCGCGGTCATATGGAAGCTCAAAGAAAGCATCGTTGATTATTTCTGTTTTTAGCTCCCTCCTTAGAGATGCTAAGCATCTATTCTTGACTTCTTCTGCTTCCTGCTCTTCATATTTTTTGAGGGCTGCTTGGTATTCATAGCCATGCTGATTATTTAGAGCCTCGAGGGATAAGGACTGGCTGATTGCCCTCCAAAAGCCAAAGATGTCAAATTGAAGGCCCACAAGTGCGCCTCTCTGGGGGAATATTCTCATTTTCAGGGCATCTGAAAATTCTTGAATGAGATATAGGTCGAAGTTTTTGTCTAAATCCTGTCTGTTATATGAATGCACAAGGAATTCATCATCTTGAAGCATTGTAAATTTGTCAGGCAAGCTCAGAATATAAGTTTTGAGCTTGTCCGTAGAAAGCATTTCGAGTGAAATGTTATGTGTGGGGTTATCTGATATTTTTTCGTTTATGAATTTTTGTACATGCTTTAATTCTTCATCCTTAATATACCATCTGTCGTCGTATTGCTGATACCTGAAGCATTCGAGGCTGTCATACACCGAGCACTCTTCTCCATTCTTTATTGTTTTATATTCTCGTGATTTTGCGCAATTTATGAAAACGTTGTCAGGGATTTTAGTCCCTTCTCCATAACGGCAGACGGGATAGGTTTTTCTACAGGCGTGCTTATCCATTAGGTATGCAAGTGCGTGCTTCAAATGCTCATCTGTCATAAGGGTCACATTCAATTTGCGGATGATCGCATAATCTATAAAGCCGTTGAAATTACTATTGTAAACGGCTCCGCGATTACAGGTCGGAATAAAATGCTGGAGCGCGAAGTCGATAGCCGGATGGGCAGTATCGCATCGGGTCATAGCGCAGTCTAAGATACCGTTAAATGTCTGAAAATGATTGCCGTTAGAGTTATATAACGTGATAAGTGTGTCACACAGGAGAGGAACAGCTAATACGACTGGTTCCGTTGGACTTTCCACGGAATAGCGGTAATGTATGTAGCTGTTGAATTTGTTGTCTTTTAGGCTTTTGATTAGGTTGATGTTAAGCGATGTGTGCTTGTTTCTTATGTCATGGAAATATCTTTTTATAGTTTGTAATCGAATCTCTTCTGATAGCAACGGAAAGATATTCAGAATCGAAGTATAATTATCTAAAGAATGATGCCCATGTAGCCATGAATGAAACTGGATAATTGAATTCGATGCAGTATTCTCTTCTTCGTTAACCGGTAAGTTGTCTTCATTAAAGATTTCATCAATAATAGAAAACAGATTCAACTGTTCTATTTTGACTTTTCTTTGAGGTGGTATCTGGCTTGGTTTATCAGGGATACACAGGTAAGCCTGTCTGACAACATCGGGTAAGTAAATGTCGTATCGTCCGTTGTAGTGAGAAATTACAGATTTTAGTTGCATCTGCTTATTGTAGGGCAGTACCCGTCCAAATTTAGCAAACTCTTTTATGAAGAGCTGCACTGTGGCTTCGGGATACTGCGCCCATGCAGAAATCAGCGTTTCTTTCTTCCAGAACAACTTATCCAATGCCCAAAGTAGTTCCATAAAAGCGTACTTGTCTTCTCTGTTTTGGGAGCGTATTGCGAAGCAGTTGATGATATAAATCCAATCATGTACGCTATCAGGGTCTACACGATGAAACTTGATGGTAATAGTATCAGAAGATGGGTTGCTTTCTTCGGCTACCTTTTTCTTTTCTTCTTCAAGTACGCAGAGCGCATAACTCAATTCGCTGTCTGCAAATGTCTCTGCATAGAAGCTAATATTCAATTCACGATCGAGGGAATCCCATCTAGAGTAGATAAACTCTTTATTATTTTTATAGCGGATTTCTCTATGAAACTTTAGAAAGAATACAGGGTTCTTTCTAAGTTCCTCGTACCTTATCTTGCTAATATTGGCAGTTTGCGCCATATTTACATTGTTTTATCTTCTTCGTGTTGCGATACTCTTTTGCTTTTTGGGTTTATCTTTGTTTGTTGGCACAAAACATGATAACCATGAACAAAGGTACTTGTTTTCTCGGAAATCCAATGAATGATAGTTGAAAAAAGGGCTTGCTTTTTGAAAAAGAAAGCCCGAAGTCCTATTCTAAAGGGCTTCGGGCTGTATTTTTCTGCCGTTTTGAAGTTGTCGTCTTTGAATGTCAGGTGAACATGATAAAATCGTTCGAAAAAGGCGGCGTTTTCGTTTTAATTGCTACCTTTGTCGCGTTAGATCGCTTTTGAGTCCGTAGGACAATGCAAGCAAACCAGTGGAAGCGTCGACGTAGTCAGGTGTCATCAGCACGTTGTTTCTCGACACCGAGCTTCCTTGCAAGCTTCGGAGCTGAGAAATCAAGGACTTCGCAGTGCTTTCGTCTCCCTTCCACCCCCTCCTGAAGTTTCCTCCGGGAGGTCAACCCCACGAATCTCGGTTTAAGTCTATGAACATCTATTTCATTCGCAAACGCAGCGGAAGTCGCAAAGAATTGGGGCGACATCCTTTCACTTTTGATGAGGCCCCGGGCACGTTGCGGCAATTGCTCACCGCGTTCACCCTTCATGGGCTTCGTGAAGCCCAAACGGTGGTCGGTGATTTTCCCCTCACGGAGGAGGAAATCGCTGCGCAAGCCGTGGAGGGGCGCGTGAAATTCGCCGGTCGTTATGGTCAAAACAACGACACGCCGGACCGTGCACTTCAAGTGATGCTCCGGGCTTTCGCCGACGGATTGGTGCGCATCTTCGTTGATGCGGAAGAAGTGACCGATCTCGATGCGCCCCTCGCTCTGAAAGAGGGCAGTGAAGTTGTTTTTCTTCGTCTCACGTTGCTCACCGGTCTGATGTGGTGAGCGGGACAAGGGCGGTTGGTCTGCCCGCTTCCCAACAGATCTTTTATTTTCGACGCAACACGTCCGATATCCGGCGTTAAGTGGCTATCCTCTAACGTTCTAACACCTTATATCATGCGCACTCCGGAACAAGCAGAACAATTCAAACGGGACTATTTGGCACAAATCGATGTCAATGCCTTGAACGAGGTCGAAAAAGTGCTGTATGCCGCGGCAGAATCCAAGGATTTGTCGAATCTTCCTCCGATGAAGCTCAACAAAGCTTTGGAAAAACTGCCCATGGATTCTTTGGAACACTCGCAACTCCTCCAAGCGGGTTATCACCTCCCCCATCTTTTGCCTTCGTGGCTCAGCGAACTGCTCTCCTATCTCCTGGACTATCGTGAGACGAAGAGCGACATGCGAGGCATTTATCGTTTCCGTTTGTCGAATTCCGGGGAGTTGACAGCTCTCGGCGTGAGAGAATATGTGGCCGCCGCCTTGATGATAGCGCTGCACGGGGCAAGTTTAGATGATCTTGTGCGCAATCGGCACACGATGGTCCACATGCAGTTCTATAGCGTCGATTACAGTGCATTCATCGCAGCGGCTATACGGCAAGGAAATGCCGACGTCATCGCGGCCACCAAGGAAGTTTTCGTTTCAGAAAACAATGTGGGCATCTTGTCGCGGGAATTGGTCTGTGCAGTTGAGCGCACTGAGAACGAAGCGCTCCACGATGCGCTGATCGATCTGCTGAAAGCGGCCAAGTTGCAAGAGGGGTTGCGCCAAGTCATTGTGGAGAGCGGCGACTCCTACAACATCAAATTCTACCGCAAACTCCTGAAGGTCATCGACGAGGAGGGACTCTTGCGCTACAGCTCTGTGCGTCGCGCGGTGCAAACCTGGTGTGGACTCGGCTACGAGCAGATCGAAGACAAGGACATTGCCACCGTTTTCCACGCCATCTGCCGGTATCTCGAGCACCCCGAGGAGCGCGCAACCGCCTATGCCGGCCAAAATCCGTTGGAAGCTTACGTTGCGCTCTACACTGCAGGAGGAGTCGATGCGCAAGTGGCCTTTGCCGAGGCCGAATCACTCCTCGAGAGTGACAAGCCCGCGCAGCTGACGGTGGCTGCACTGTGGTATTTTGCGCGTGTCAATATGAGAGATCGACACTATAACGTGTTGGAACATCTCGATGTCTTTGTACCTCGATTGGAAGAACCCGCTTTTCGTGCCTACATCGCTGACGAGTTGAGCGGAACCGACTTGCTGGACGAGCTCATCAAAACGGGAAAAGCACCCGAACTCAGCGAGAGCCGACGCAAGAATTTGGAGGTAGTGCACCAAATGCTCTTGGATTGGTTGCCGACACTCAAGGCGGAGAACAAAGTGGTCCATCCCGGTTTCGAGTGGTTCAACATCAGTTTCTCGCGTGGCACGGTCATCAATGCATTATATATGGTGTCTTTGCTCCTCCATACGCAAGAAGCGCTGGATGGCTTCCTCGCGCAGAAGATCCCCTCGTGGAGTATCCATATCTTCTCCTCTTATTATGCCGATGCGGGCGAAGACGCCTACCGAGATTTCTTCTTTTCTCAAGTGCTTCCGACGGGAACGCCCGAGGCGCGTCGCGGATTTCTCTTGCGCAATGCCTTGAATTTTGAGAACGATTCCCTCTTCCTCGTCTTTCGCGAGGCGTTCTTGCGCGAACAATTCACGGAGAAGGAAATCAAGTCCTTGGACGCCAAGTTTAAGTCCAAGGTCTCCACCACGCGCCAACGCGCTGTCCAGTTGCTGCTCACGCAGCCTGACGACATTCTCGTGGGGGCTTATGAGCGATTGCAGCGCACGAAAAGTGACTACATCGCCGATTGTCTTGTGGAACTTCGTGAGGGAAGTGCCATTTTGCGCGAGAAGTTTGGGGAAGTGACCGAGACCGAAAAGAAAAACGCCGAGGGGAACGATGCGCAAGGCGCAGCCTCGGCGGCGAATGCCGGAGCAGGCGAAAGTGGGCTGCGTTTTGGCTTGTTCACTCCCACCGAGATGCCAAAACTCCCCTTTGAAAACCCATTTGCTGATGCCGAGCGCTTCGCCGCCAGCCCTGTTTCGCAGTGGGTATCGATGGTGGCGGAGCAAAAGGCCTTGCCTGCCCAAGCCCACTCACAGGAAACAAACCTACCCCAATTAGATTTGTCCAAGCTCTTCCCCTATACGGAGGAAGACATCAAGGCACTCTACGACGATTTCGCCCAAATCATTGAGGACAACAAAACGCTCACTTATAAGAATAAATGGGGGGTGACGCAAACGCTCGACGAAGGCTCGTTTGAAGTAGCCAATGACATGGAGCTGGAGCAGATGCCTCACCCGGAACTCTGGGGCGAATTTCTGGAACGCCACGACATCACCGACGAAAAAGCCTTGGGTCTCGACTTGATGATGCGCTATCTCATGCTCTACGACCGAACGGATGTGCTGCCCTTGCCTTTGGAGGGCTATCCGCTGACCAATAAGGGCGATAGAGTGCAGTGGCCGCACGCCTGGAAGTTTGAGAGTTTGACGATGGCGCTGCAGCGCACGGTGAAGAAGCGCCGCCCCGACTTGGTGTTCTCCTACGCCTACACGATTTGCCAACTGTGTTATTGGTATGGCACGCAAGAGACTTACGTGGAAACCTACATCTATCGCAAGGACGAAGTCCACCCCATCTCCTATGGATTCCCGTTGAGGCACACGCTCCATGTGTGCGAATGGAACATGCAGGGAGAGTTTGACCACGTTGCCCCGATGGTGCTCGCGTTCTATCGCCGATGGGGAGAGCCGGCCCGCCAAGCAGATTGGGAAGAGGTCTACAAACTTTCGACGGCAGTCCTGCTGCACCTGCTTGCCCATGGAATCATCAGCGAAGACCAGCTGTTCACACAGATGGAATATGAGACTTTCCGCGGCTTGCGGGCGATGATGGATCTGGCCTATGAGCACCGCAGCGGAGCACTGAGCCTGAAAAAGGTGGAGGAAATGGAGAAATATGCGCGTCGCGCGGTAGATCCCATTTGCCACACCCAGCGCGCTCGCGATTTGGTGGATCGATATGTCAATCATCTCTTTGAAATCGAACTGCAACGTCGCAATGCGCCCACCGAAGCCACCGAAGCCTTTCATAGTTTCCGCTATGTCTTGGTGCTCAAAGGGGCCGAGCGTGTGGCACGCATCATGAAGGCGCTGCGCAAAGATCATCTCAAACTCGAAATCTACGGCACTGAACGTCGCTCCATCCTCAGCAGCATGGCGACCAGTTGTTACCCGCTGCCCACCGACACGCCCGATATGTTGGCCGACATCTCGGAAGAGCTTCTCGTGGAACTCGCATTTTTCGCCCCGCAATGGCTCGATCTCGTGGAGCAACGTCTGGACTGGCCGGGATTCCGCACGGCTTATTACTACTTCATCGCCCATGCACGCGAGATGGGCAATGACGAAAAGAAGGCGCTCATCGCGCGTTACACGGAGCTCGACCCGCAGGATCTCGCCGATGGTGCGTTTGACGAGTCGCTCTTCCGCCAAGCGCTGAAAGAAATCGGGGAAAAGCGTTTTGAAATCTGCTACAAAGCCGCCCGATACATTGGAAGCGGGGCCGTCCACACGCGGGCGCGTCGTTACGCCGACGTCGTTCAAGGCCATGTTTCGGAGCAGGAACTGCTCACGCAAATCCAAGAGAAGCGCAACAAAGATGCGGTGTGCGCGTTGGGATTGCTCACCGATCGCGATGAGGCGGCCATCCAGCGTCGCTATCTGCGCATTCAGCAGTTTCTCAAAGAGTCGAAGCAGTTCGGAGCACAGCGACAAGCCTCCGAAAAACGGGTGTCGGAGGTTGCCCTTCTCAATCTTTCTCGCGGAGCAGGCTTTGCCGATCCCGTACAACTCACGTGGCGCATGGAAGCCTTGCAAGTGGAAAGTGCGGCCGGCTACCTTGAAGGCATCGACATCGAGGGATATTCCTGCATCATCTCCCTCAACGACGACGGCAGCAATACGTTGCAAATCCTCAAAGACAAGAAGTTGCTCAAGAGCGTTCCGGCCAAACTCAAAAAACATCCGCAATATCTGGAGATTGCTGAGGTGAGCAAGGCGTGGAAAGCGCAACATCAGCGCGCGCGTTTCCTCATGGAAGACATGATGCAACGCCGCACTCCGCTGGCTGTGGACGATGTGCGTGCCATTCTCTCCAATCCCGTGGTGAGTCCGATGTTCAAAAAGCTCGTGTTGCTCCAAGACCAGCAGTTCGGACTTCCCACCGTCGAAGGACTAGCGACGTTGGATGGGGTGAAAAAGTACGGCAAATCGCCGCTTTTGCTCGCGCACCCCGTAGATTTCAACGCAGCTGGACTGTGGCCACAATGGCAATCTCACCTCTTTGCAGAGAAGTTGGTGCAGCCTTTCAAGCAAGTGTTCCGTGAACTCTACGTGCCCACTGCCGAAGAGGCCGAACTGAGCGAGTCGCGTCGGTATAGTGGCTACCAGATTCAGGTGAAACAAGCTGCTGCTGCACTGCGTTCTCGTGGCTGGACGGCCAGTTATGAGGACGGATTGCAGAAAGTGTTTCTCGCGCAAGGTGTTTGTGTTTCGCTCTATGCCCAAGCCGATTGGTTCTCGCCTTCGGATGTTGAGGCGCCGGCCATCGAATATGTATGTTTCTCTCGCACTCGCTATGTGCCCGACGCGCCCTCTCTTCACATTGCTGACCTGGATCCGGTGCTGTATAGTGAGGTGATGCGTGATGTGGATATGGTGGTGAGCATTGCTTTTGTGGGAGGTGTAGATCCCGAAACCGGCCAAAGCACGAAAGAGCTCCGCGCTGCCATCGTGCGCTGCACTGCTGAGCTGATGAAGTTGCCTAATGTCAGCGTAAACGGTAATCATGTTCACATCAAAGGCACGTTGGCCAACTACACTGTACACTTAGGTTCCGGCTTGGTGCGCCAGGAAGGTGGCACGGAGATCCCCATCATTCCGGTACACGGTCAGCACCGCGGTCGACTTTATCTGCCCTTCATGGACGAGGATCCCAAGACGGTGGAAATTCTTTCCAAAGTGGTGCTCCTTGCCGAGGATAGTAAGCTCAAAGATCCCACGATCTTGCAGTGGATCCGTCCGCAAGTTTAGCCACTGCTTGCCTCTTTTACCTATAAATAAGGTAAGATCGCACATCAACAAACGAGGCCGCGTCAAAACCTAATAGATTTTGATGCGGCCTTCTTGTTGTTTCATCGTTTTCTGCCCGAAGGGCAAACGTGCCTCGATAGGACTAAATGGGAATGTTCGGAAAAGCGTTTGTACGCCCCTTATTACTCACGATCGTGGTGAGTTTTCTTGTTTCCGTAGCGAATTTTGCGCAAAAAAGAAGCGGCATCACATTGTTGTGATGCCGCTTTTTGTACACTCTCAGGGGTTCGAACCCTGGACCCACTGATTAAGAGTCAGTTGCTCTACCAACTGAGCTAAGAGTGCAACGTAGTAACGCCGGATGCAATGGAGTACACTCTCAGGGGTTCGAACCCTGGACCCACTGATTAAGAGTCAGTTGCTCTACCAACTGAGCTAAGAGTGCAAATGCAATTGCATTGTTTCCTCGTTACGGGTGCAAAATTACGCACTTCTGCGTAATTGACCAAGTTTTCTCCCCGTTTTTTGATGCAGAGGGGGCGTTTTTTTGAGATTTCGCCCCGAGTTGGGGGAGTCTCGGGAGGTGGGGCTTGTAGATCGGGCGTTAATCGCGACGGAAGAGGTCGCGCGTGTACACCTTTTCTTGCACATCATCCAACTGGGCGTCGTAGCGGTTGGCGATGATGGCTTGGGCTTGGGCTTTGAAGGCGCCGAGGTCGTTCACCACGCGGCTACCGAAGAAGGTTTCGCCGTCTTGGAGCGTGGGTTCGTAGATGATGACGGTGGCGCCTTTGGCTTTGATGCGCTTCATCACGCCTTGGATCGAACTTTGGCGGAAGTTGTCGGAGTTCGACTTCATGGTGAGGCGGAAAACGCCGATCACGCAGGGACGTTCGGCCGAGGGGCAGAAGTCGCCGTTGTGGTCGTAGTCGTAGTAACCGGCCATTTTGAGTACGCGGTCGGCGATGAAGTCTTTGCGCGTGGCGTTGGAGTCGACGATGGCGCGCACGAGGTTTTGGGGCACGTCCTGGTAGTTGGCCAAGAGTTGCTTGGTGTCCTTCGGCAGGCAGTAGCCGCCGTAGCCGAACGAGGGATTGTTGTACATGTCGCCGATGCGGGGGTCGAGACACACGCCGTCGATGATTTGCTGGGTGTCGAGGCCTTTCATTTCGGCGTAGGTGTCGAGCTCATTGAAATAGCTGACGCGCAGAGCGAGGTAGGTGTTGGCAAAAAGTTTCACGGCTTCGGCTTCGGTGGTGCCCATGAAGAGGGTATCGATGTCGGGCTTGAGTGCGCCCTGTTGAAGGAGGGCGGCAAAGGTGCGGGCGGCTTGATCCAAGTGCTCGTCGCCTTCGGGACGTCCCACAATGATGCGCGAGGGATAGAGGTTGTCGTAGAGGGCTTTGCTTTCGCGCAGAAATTCGGGCGAGAACAGGAGGTTGCGGCAGTTGAGGCGTTGGCTCAACTGCGCGGTGTAGCCTACGGGGATAGTACTTTTGATGATAATGATGGCGCGCTCGTTGACGCTCATCACTTCGCGCACCACACTTTCCACGGCCGAGGTGTCGAAGAAGTTGCGTTGCACGTCGTAGTTCGTCGGAGCAGCGACCACTACGAAGTCAGCTTCCGCATAAGCTTTTGCCCCGTCGAGGGTGGCGGACAGGTGAAGCGATTTTTCAGCGAGATAGCGCTCGATATATTCGTCTCGTATCGGCGATTGTCGGCGATTCACCAAGTCTACTTTCTCAGCTATGACATCCACGGCGGTGACTTCGTGGTGTTGCGCCAAGAGAGTGGCGATGCTCAGACCGACATAGCCTGTACCGGCAACGGCGATGCGATAGGTTTCCATGATCCTGTGTTTGAAAAGTGGAAAGAGTTAGTACGGGGTGGAGGAAGTGCCCCAAAACGAAAAAAAGTAAGTCCTCGGCGGAGAACTTACTTTTCTGTTTGGCTTCCTTGGGTAGTGCCTACGGGAATCGAACCCGTATGTCATGCGTGAGAGGCATGTATCCTAACCATTAGATGAAGGCACCGAGGTGCGGAAGGTGGGGGATTCGAACCCCCGGTACGGTAACCCGTACGTCAGTTTAGCAAACTGGTGGTTTCAGCCACTCACCCAACCTTCCAAGGAGGGCGTTTGTTTGTCAAACGCAGTGCAAAAGTAGGCAATACTCCCCAATCTTGCAAGCTTTCGACCAAAAAAGTTGAGAAAAACTGCATTCTGCGGTCTTCTCGACGCCGAAGTTCGTATCTTCGTGTGCAAAAATCTCATTTTCATGCAGCACCGATCTTCTGTTTTCGAGTTGACTTGTGCGCCGATTCCCACGGTGCGCATCGGGTTGGTCGGCGCCGGTCAGCGCGGACGAGCCACCTTGGCGCGCTATGCCTATGTCGATGGAGCGGAATTTCGTGCGGTGGCCGATCCTGATCCTGCAGCGGTCGCGTCTGCACTCCAATTGCTGCGTGAGCAGCGGCGCCCCTTGCCCGAAACTTCTACAAATGCGGAGGCGTGGCGCGAACTTTGTCGCCGTGAGGACATAGACCTTATATATATATGTACTGATTGGAGCCACCACGCCGCTATGGCCGTCGAGGCGATGCGCTGTGGAAAGCACGTGGCGGTCGAAGTGCCGGCTGCCACGACGGTGGTCGACTGTTGGGAGTTGGTGCGTACGGCGGAAGCCACGCAACGACATTGTTTCATGACCGAAAATTGTTGCTACGATTGGTTCGCGCTGGCTACACTCGACATGCACCGCCGCGGCGTTTTCGGGACGATTACCCATTGCGAAGGTGCGTATCTTCACGATTGGAGTGCGCTGTTTGCCGGAGACCATGCGGCCGCCGCGTTCTATCGCGCCGGTTGTCGGCACGGCGGAAACCCCTATCCCACGCACGCCATCGGTCCCATCGCACAACTCCTCGGTTTTCATCGCCGCGACCGCATGATGCGGCTCTCCTCCGTCACCGGAATGGCTGCCGGCCGCGACAGTTTGTTGGGACACGCCAACCACGCCCTCATCACCACCGAACGCGGAGTGACCATCTTGCTGCAGTTCGACGGCACCACGCCGCGGCCTTACAGTCGCATTCAAGGCATCAGTGGTACGAAGGCTTTTGCGCAAAAATACCCCCTACCGCTGTTTCAAGATGCTGACGGACTGCGCGAAGGCGAAGCCGCGGAAAACTTTCTCCATTCCGTCGCCGATTCGCCCGCCTATCTTTTGTGGCGCGAGGGCGCGGAATGCGGAGTGCCCAACGCCATGAACTATGCGATGGACTGTCGCCTGATTCACTGCCTGCGCCACGGCTTGTCACTCGATATCGACGTGTACGATGCGGCCGAATGGTCGTGTCTCGCCGAACTCACGCGATTTTCGGCGCAGCGCGGGGGAACACCCGTCGATATTCCCGATTTTCTCAACGGCGAAATGCCTCCGGCGCAGCGTTAGTTGCCCTCGGTGGTTCGTTCGTGTTCACTTAGGCTGCGACGATCAGCGCAGACGCACTACACCTCTCCGCCGGTTCACGATTCGTCTCTGCTCTTTCTCCATTCTTTGCCTCTTTCTCCATAAACTTCATTATGCCCAATATCGTTTTTCTCGACAGTTTTGTACTCAACCCCGGCGATCTCGATTGGGGAGCGCTGGCCGAACAAGGCCAACTCACCGTCTACGAGCGAACGCCGAGAGCAGAGGTCGTGGTGCGTGCCGCCGAGGCCGAAGTGATCATCCTCAACAAGGTGCGCATCACGGCCGAAATCCTCGATCGTCTTCCCCGGCTCCGCCTGATTTTGGTCGCCGCCACGGGCTATGACGTGGTGGACGTGGCCGCCGCCCGCGAACGTGGTGTCACCGTCTGCAATGTGCCCGCTTACGGTACGCTCGCTGTGGCGCAACACACGCTGGCGTTGCTCCTCGAAGTCACCAACCGCGTGGGACAGTATGCGCAGCTGAACCGCGAAGGTTACTGGTCGCGCAGTCGCGATTTCAGTTTGTGGAACGAAGCCGTCGAAGAACTCAGCGGCGTGCGCGTTTCCCTCATCGGTATGGGCAACATTGGTCGCAAAGTCGCCGAACTCCTCCGTGTGCTTGAAGCTGAAGTGTGCGCCGTCACCTCGCAAGACGAGTCGATGCTCCCGACCGGCGTGCGCAAAATCACCCTCGACGAAGCCTTTGCCACCTCGCGCGTGGTGTCGCTCCACTGCCCCCTCACGGAGCAAAACCGCGCCTTCGTCAACGCGTCGCTTTTGGCGCGTTCAGCACCCGGATTGATTCTCGTCAACACGGCGCGCGGCGCATTGATCGATGACGTCGCGGTGGCCGAAGCCTTGCAGTCCGGTCGTCTTGGCGCCTACGCCTGCGATGTCCTCTCCACCGAACCGCCCGCGGCCGACCATCCCATTCTCTCCGCCCCCAACACTTACGTCACGCCCCACATTGCGTGGGCGACCGCCGCCGCTCGCGGCCGCATCGTCCGCATCATGGCCGACAATCTCAAGGCCTTCCTCGCCGGTGCGCCGCAAAACGTGGTGTCGTGAGGGAGCGTTGCTCGCGATCGCTGTCGAGTGTCCCCCAACGTGCAACTGCTGTGTTCAGGCGGTAGTTGTTTCCCTCCTCCTTTTAAGAAAGAAGATCCGCAAGACGCGCTGTGTCCACCAGTCGTCTTGCGGATCTTTTTTTATTGCTGCCCGTTAAACTTCAAATGAAATGATATCTTGTTGGACAGGGGGCGGCAAAGATAGCGGCAAATCTGCGATGATATGGAAAGAGTGCAGCAAGTGGCAAAATATCTCATCTCATTGTGGTCGACACACGTTTGCAAGTATCGCATTTGCGGAATTTGTATACACTCCACAACAGGTGCAAAGCGTGACAGGACACAAAAACATAGATATCATTTTCAAACACTATATCGAGCGACAAGCACAAGACAAACGCAAATCGATTGAAAGCAAAGCGGCGGCCGCCCTTGCATTGGAAAAACTTCAACAGGTGATATAATACCATACCACCACGACAAATAAAAAGGACGTTGTAATAACTGCAACGCCCTTTTTTGTATGCCTACTCAACCGCTACCATCTAATAAAACACTATCTACCTATTTCAATAGCACCACATATCACCATATCACATTACCACGAGATGAAAGAACAACGACAAATAATATCTTCATACCTGGACGACTACAACCTATTTAACGCCGTTTATTTGCTTTCTAATGCATTGTAATGAAGAATATAAACAAAGTATCAAAGAGAACCACCTACAAGAATACAGGACGACATTAAACGCTATATACTTCAACTCTACATACTTCAACGAGAAACCATATCACACAGGAGAAATAATACCTTTCAATATGGACGAGTAGAAACGATCTAACTAAACGCCCTTTGCCTTATATAGACAACCAACAAACAGAATGGGCTATTATTTGCCCTATATCGCATTATAAGGAAACAAGCGGCATAATAAACAAGAAGAGCACACACGGCAAATAAATAATGATAGACGAGAATAGAGCACCATATATCACCACATGAAAGAAAATAGCCCCTTATTACTTCAACCATACCACCATAAAAGGTATAAAACCGCCGCATCTGCGCTCAGTAAACATGTTTTAATCTTTTAGAGTAAGAAAATCGGTCTTTCTCTTGCGTATGAAGAAATTATTTTGTACCTTTGCACCAACAAATAAAATATCGGCCTCAGATAAGAGAATAACAGAAAACACGCGAACCTCTTATTATATAGGGTTACCCCCCCCTCTCTCTCAATACTTGTTTTTCAAAAGAATAGTCTAATTTTGCACTTGCTAATTGACTCTACGTGAATCCTTACCTCAAGTTTCTTGAAAAATAATTACCAATTACTTCTTTTTTGGATAAACTATTTCGTATATTGCTCATGCAAGCAAGCTAAGAACAATTTGCTCAACATTGAAATCTAACATTTCATTACACGATAATGGCTCAATCGTTCCCCCCTCCTCTCTTACGTCAAGTTTATTAAAAAATAATTATCAATTGCTTCTCTTTTGGGTGAACTATTTCGTATATTGCTCATGCAGGCAAGCTAAGGACAACTTACTCAACATTGAAATCTAACATTTAATTACGTGATGATGACTTATAGCGAACTCTTATATCAAGTTTCTTTTGAGGATATCATTCCTTATTTTGAACCTCATCTCCTTTATGGCTACAAGCAGCATTACGACATGCTGAAGCAGCTCGAGCCTATTGCTGCAGACGATGATTATGAAGGTCATCAAACCATTGAGATAGATCGTGCCCCTACTGATGAGGGGGGACTGCAGACGCACAGTCTCAACGATGAACCTTGGCAATATTCTTTAGCTAATCGGATCATACTCGCAGAGGGTGTGAAAGCGCCGCTGGCTGAGATTGCTGCGTGTTGTTTGTTTTCTTCGTCCCATTATGGGTTTGTAGAGGACTACATCGATGTGCCAACACATGAACGTATGTGGATGTGGTGGGATATCTATAACAGAGGTGCTTTGTTTGATAAGTTCTCTGGGGCATATGATTCATACTTCCGTCGATCGTGGATTAGAAAAACGAAGGCATATCGTGATAGTTTGAAAAGACAAATGAAGAGATTAGATGAGATCAATGCCATCGGTTCAAAGCGTCACTTTTGGAAGCGTGCTAGTATGCGAAATGCCTATCTTGAAGTCGTGACAGTCCTCAGCGCATACGTCAACTATGTGACGCAAGGCAATCATCTTGTCGCTCCTCCTTCTGCAAAAGAGCTGTGCTCAAGTCTATTCAAATCTTATCTTCAGTCACTTGATACGCTTTGGAGTTTTGCAGACGATGCATCACACAGAGTGGCATATTTGCAAGACCTTGTTCAAAAATATGGAGCTCTTGATGGCGCGAGATTAGGCAATGTGATTGTCTGCATCACAACGTCTGCAGCTCATCCGTTGGAAGCTAATGAGCAAGAAGCAATAGCTGCTTTGTTCGACGACGGAAAGACCAACGTGGTCTGGTGTGTGAAGCATGATGATCGGGTGAAGGAGGCAGTGCGCATAGACTACGCATTTTATGAATGATGGATAGATTGGAAATATGGATACACAAGACCTTGAGATTTATTGGGACATAACCTCTACCAATAGTGGAAAAGTAAAAAAACAGTCGAGATTATGCAGGTGCCTTCTATAGTGCTGAGGGGAAACGCTTGCTACAAGGATGCGAAGATTATACTGGATATTTTGAATTCAGTGTCGAGAATGGAACAGAAGTGATTTGCGATGACGCATTTCGCCAACTGTATGTGCTTGGAAGAGTTCTGTAGCCCTCAACGGTGAAGCATATTGGCTACTACGCTTTTGGCTTTTGTGAGAGCCTAGGAGAAATAAACCGACAATTATCTATTATCAAGACAGATAAATATGCGTTTGATGGGAGTAAACTGCTTAACCGAATAAACATTCCCAAGGGTACACGAGAGAAGTTTGAGCAACTGCTCGACAAGAATTATCATCACATGTTGAATAAAGAGTAAGAACACACCAATGGACTATAGCAAATTCAAAGGTTCATACGATGAAAATCTCATCGCGAAGTGGAAGAACCATGAAGTGGAGCTGGATGTTGAAACGCTTCGTTCGCTCCTCTATGGATATACTTTCAAGCCAGAATACACAAATGGCGTGATAGAAGACGCTCTTTCTATGGATTATTGGAAAGAAAGAGCATTTGAAGAAGGTGATGATGACAGCACCCCTTCTTTTGATTTAGACGCGGATATCATGGACGACCTAGAAAAGGCTATGGAAAATGTCGACATGTATGAGGTTGAGACTCCACAGGAGCGTCTACTCATGGAGGTGCTTGACAGCACAGGTGATGGCATGACTCCCGAAACAGCCATTTGCGTCATCGATGTCAGCCAGGAATATGAATATCTTGAGCGCAAGTTCCCTTTCTCATGCCTTTGCGTAGAGAAACAGACACTAAGTGGCGGTATCGACTGTCTCTATTTCAAGGGGAATGCTTTTGATGAGAAGTGTATCTATTTTGATATCAGCCGAAAATTGGGGTAGGAACGAATGATGAGTTTTAGAAAATATATTGTCACCCTCATTTTGTCAGTCTTCTCACTGGCAGCTTATAGCCAACAGCTATACAATCGCTATGGAGAAATCATCGGTCGCTACGAGAGTGAAAAGATTTACGACCGCACTGGTTCCTACAAAGGACGCCAACTTGCTGATCGGTTCTATGATGCTAAAGGCAACTGTATCGGTCGTTATAGCAATGGTAGATACTACGACAAGCAAGGCGGTTATATCGGATATCTCAAAGACAGCAAGTTCTATAGCGGATCGGGGGTGTATATGGGCGAAATCAAAAGGGAGCAGGTCTACGACAGATTCGGGTATCTCTTGGGGAGGGTCCGTGGTGTTCCTGAACCTTTCGTTGGTGCCGTATATTTCTACAAACTCTTTGAGCTATAAGCAGGAATGGGAATACGTTTTACCTTCATGTTCCGCTGTATTGCCTTGGCGCTGACCATTCACGAACTGGGGCACTTATCTTGCAGGGCGACTGTTCAACACGAAGATAAAGAAGCCTCAATATCTTTGCCGACCTTGGTTTTCGTCTGTTCAGCACCCACGACAAGTAGTTCCTCCGCCTGTTCCTCCACCAGATGGCGGTCAGATTGTGTTCGCTGCCTACAAGTACATCGTTCGTCGGCCGCCCAATGAGCTGTTCAAGGTAATTGTGACTTAGGTTGGAATCACAGTACTGATCGCCAGTACCCCTTATTTTGTCATAGATGAGATGATATAGGATTCTTTCTAATTCGCAGAGATATACAATTGTAAAATAGAAAAATAAGATAACTATGAAAGAACTTAAGTGTCCAAATTGTGGTAAAGTATTCAGTGTGGACGAATCTGAGTATGCAACCATCGTCAACCAAGTGAGAACAGCAGAGTTTGAGGAAGACCTACACCATCGTCTTGAAGAACTCTCCAAAACGAAAGATGCAGAACGAAACAACGCCGTGCTTAAGGCGGAGTCTGATTTTCAAAAGCAACTTAGCAGCAAAGAAGCAGAGCTGATGAAAAAAGACGAAGAACTCGCGCGACTCAAGGTGCAGATGGAGGGTGTGGCGCAGTCGAAACAACTGGAGATGAACGAGCAGCTATCTGTTAAGGACCAAGAGATTGCAAAGTTGCGTGAACAGGTGAATCGTATTGCGGAGTCTGCTCAGAAAGATGTAACCCTAAAGCTTGCAGAAAAGGAACAGGAGATTGTGCGTCTGCAGTCGACGATACAAAACAGTGAGCGTGAGCGTCAGGTGGCTGTGTTGGAAGAACGCAACAAGTTGGCTGAACAATTGAGCCAAAAAGAACGCACCATTGTTGAGCTTCAGGGAGCAGTGAAGGCTGCTGAGAATGACAAAACGCTTGCTGTGAACAATGTAAAATCACAATACGACATCATACTCAAGCAGAAAGAAGAGGAAGTAGAGCGTTATCGCGACATGAAAGCAAGACTGTCTACAAAGATGATTGGCGAGACTCTGGAACAGCATTGTCAGATTCTTTTCAACCAAAACCGTGCTTTCGCTTTCCCTAATGCTTATTTCGAGAAAGACAACGAGGTGGTGGACCACAGCAAAGGCGATTTCGTGTTCCGTGACTTCGTTGACGGCACTGAGTATATCTCCATCATGTTTGAGATGAAAAACGAATCAGAAAGTGCTGGTACGAAGCACAAGAACGAAGAGTTCTTCGACAAACTCGACAAAGACCGCAAGAAGAAAAAATGCGAATATGCAGTGCTCGTGTCGATGCTAGAGCCAGAGAATGAACTTTACAATCAGGGTATTGTCGATGTGTCTTACCGCCATGAAAAGATGTTCGTCATTCGCCCACAATTCTTCCTACCTCTCATTGGTCTGCTTACCCAAGCCTCCAAAAAGACGGTAGCCTATAAGAAAGAGGTGGAACTGGCTCGTCAACAAAACATCGATGTAACCAACTTCGAGAACAAGCTGATTGATTTTAAGAATCGATTCGGCAAAGACTATCGACTGGCATCCGATGAATTCAGAGAAGCTATCAGCGAGATTGACTCCACAATCAACCATCTCCAAAAGGTTAGAGCCGCTCTCGTCGGTTCGGAAAACCACCTCCGTCTGGCAAATGATAAGGCGGAAAAACTGACAGTGCGTTCACTCACGTACAAGAATCCAACTATGGCGGAAAAATTCAAAGAAGCTAGGGACGCAAATAAGTTGTCGAATGTAGAAACAGAGGAGGTTGATGATTGATACAATTAGTCGATAAAGAGTTTGCGAACTATGCTATATTAGATTATTGCTGTCCGTTAAACTTCAAAACAACACAATTTCCCTATCCGCAATGTCCATCAATAGGCATTGCGGACTTCTTTTGGGAAAAGTAAGCCCCCTCTCCGACTATCGTTCATCGGCTGTCCGCTAAAATATTCGTTTTTACTTCATTTTTCAGTGCGAGAATTTGTAACTTGTAATCAACGATAAGGGATTTGCAGTTCCCTTACGCGAAAGCGCTAATCCCTCCCCTCTCTCTCAAAAAAAAACTGTTAATCATTAACCCTAAACACTTTGTTCAATGAAAAAGATTTTGGTTTTTGGCGACATTCACGGACGCAGCTTTTGGAAAGAAGTGATCATGGCAGAGCAGCCCACACAGACCATTTTCCTTGGCGACTATGTGGTGAGTCGTGAGGGCGTCAGTGAAGAGGCGCAGCTTGAGAATCTTGCCGACATACTGCAATATAAAGAGGAGCACGCTGACGAGGTGATTCTCCTACGTGGCAACCACGACACGGAAGCAGCAGGCTATCTCTGGGCAGAGTGTTATCCCGATTTTGAGAGTAAGGAACTTTTCCCAACCAAGCGTTTTGAGCAACTCACACAGTGGATGCATCAGCAGGACGGAATCCTCTTCAGCCACGCAGGAGTATCGCGCACGTTCCTTGCAGATAGTGGCATGACCATCGAGGAGATGGAGCGATCGGCAGACCTCAACGACCCTCGCTTTGGCTTCACTCCCCTCGACGGCTACGACACCTACGGCAACTCCATTACACAGACACCGTTGTGGATTCGTCCGAAGGCCTTGATCACTGACATGCCGCAGGGGCTGACACAGGTGGTGGGGCACACCACACAGAGCCAAGTGACGATGATGGAAGATGAACAAGGTAATGAATTGTGGCTGTGCGACGCATTGAGGCAGGGTAGCTATCTCTGCATTGAGGAAGGTAAGTTTGTGGTAAAAGAATGGGCAGAATGAGTCTGAAAGTGGAAAAAATAAACAACAGGTGGTATGTTAATGGTGAACCATCAAAGACGCCTCGGGTGGACGACCTCAAAAAACAGTTTGACGAACTTAACGAGGCCTATTTCGGAGGTGCGCTGCCACCGTGCCGTATGTTTTGTACGACATCTCCAGATCGTCTTGCAGCCTTATGTATACCTAGTCAAAATGAGATTGTCTTCAATCGGAATTGGAAGTATATATGGACAGCATCACTGATCAGGAAAGTACTCATTCATGAGATGATACACCTTCATATACATTATAAATATAAGAAGGTGGGACGCTGGCTGAACTCATTTCATCACATGTGGCCCTTCGCCTATGAGTGGTGGAAGCTCAACTGGAAATATCACTTGGGATTGAAGCTGCTGGAGCCCCTCCCCATCAAAGGCATTTCGAAAGGGACTTGAAAAGACTTGTATGATTGTTTGGATTCAGGCAAGGAGAGTCGTATAATAGTATTGAAAAACCAAAAAGCAGAATCGTAGAAGAATATGGAAACTGAAACTCAGAAGACCACACCGACCACATCGCTTTTCGATCACATTCGCAAGGCTGCTGAAGAGCTCCGCGGCTCGGGCATAAATGAAGAGACGCTGAATCTCGAGACGCTCGACACCATCAAGCAGGAGCTTAAGCTCGACAATCGGAAAGAGGCCATGGTCATCACCATCTTTGCGGTGAAGGGCAACAATGGTGATGTCGACTTAAGTGACATGGCCAATTTTCTGGCCTGCTCAGAGTTTGATGCCATGACACTTTCTGCAGCATTCAAGTCGCTCGCAGATAAGGGCTTCATCGTTAGGGAAGAGGACAGTCCGGGCCCCCAATATAAGTTTGCCGATGACATTCTTGAGGCTATAGTAGAGGGACGTGAGGTGCGACCCATGCCCACGATTTCAGAGATCAACTACGACCAGTTTGATTTCTGCGAGGATGTGCACAAATTGATGTGTAGGCGCGTAAAGAAGACGTTGACGACCAAGGGGCTCTTCTATAGAACAAAAGAGATGGAAGATGCATATCCCAATATAGAGTTCATCAGTAAGGTTAAAGAGGAACTCTCTGAGGTGAAGCACCGCATTATGCTCTATGACCTTTGCTATCTCTATTCGATGGCCAAGGGCGACAATATCGAGATGCGCAGTATGCTCAGGGCCATGTTTTCCGATCACATGGATGCCGCGCACGAGCAGAAGGCGTTGCGACTGGGCGACCATCCGCTCCTTGACCACAAACTGGTGACCATCGAGGATGACGAGAAACTGAAGGTTGACGACCGAATGCTTCAACTGCTGTATGGCGATGCGGCAGAGGCTTTCTTGACAAATGTGAAGAAGCTTGACCGCTATTCGTTCGTAGCTGAGATTAACAAGGCCTTCTATAATCCTCGCGATTTCAGCATGCGCGGTAATCCATTTGCAAAGATGCACGAAGCTGCGAAACTTGAGACGGCTAACGAGGAGCTCGCCATGGTGAAGACGCTCAAACTGAAGGTGCCGTCGTTAGATGCTCGCATGGTGTTCTATCTTGTGGCCAATGACCGCGTTCACAACGAGGATTTTCAGCTCAACGGACTCGACAACGTATTTGTCTCGGGGCTCTATGTCAGCTATCTGCGAGAGTTTAAAAACAGCACGCACCCATTGTTGAAGACAGGACTGGTTGAGGTGAAGGCCGATGGCATGTTCGACGATGCCATACTGCAGCTCACCGAAGCTGGCGAGGCGCTGCTTTTTGAGGATGATATGGAACTCTTCGAACAGCCCATCACTGGCAGCGACATCATTCAACCCGACTCGGTGGTGAAGAAGCGTCTCTTTTTCGACGATGAACTCCAGAAGCAGCTCTCGCTCCTTGGCAATTCGCTGAAGGAGGAGAACTATCAGAAATTGGTGGCGAGATTGGAAGAGAAACGTATGCCAACAGGAATATGCGCACTGCTCCATGGATTTCCTGGCACAGGAAAGACCGAAGCCACTTTGCAGCTGGCTCGCGAGACAGGCCGCATTGTGATGCTGGTGGACATCGCATCAAGCAAGTCGTGCTGGTTTGGCGAGACCGAGAAGATAGTCAAGGGAATCTTCACTCGCTACAAGCGACTCTGCAAAAAGTCGAAGCTCACGCCGATACTGCTATTCAATGAGGCTGACGGAATACTGTCAAAGCGCAAGGATGTTGGTTCGAGCAACGTGGCACAGACGGAGAATGCAGTGCAGAACATTATTCTTCAAGAGATGGAGACACTCAAGGGCATTATGATTTGCACTACAAATTTGGCCAACAATCTTGACTCAGCCTTTGAGCGCCGATTCCTCTTCAAGGTGCGCTTCGATGCTCCCACGCTCGAATCCAAATGCTGCATCTGGATGGACAAGTTGCCTTCGCTATCAAAAGCTGACGCCACTGTTCTGGCCGCACGCTTCGCCTTCTCGGGGGGCGAGATTGACAACATTGCACGCAAGGCCACGATGGATGAGCTTATCTCAGGCACCACTCCTACGCTCGAGACCATCATCAACCTCTGCACCAAAGAGAAGTTGGGCAATGAGCGTCAGCAGATCGGATTTGCATGCTAAACATTACAACTTCCTCAATACTCCACACAGGGGTATTGAGGAAGTTATAAACCAACAACGTATTTGATTTTGATATCCTACAAAAGCAAGTAGATCTGAAAAGATTGCAAGGGTATGCGACGAAGCGCGGTTATTCAACCCGTGAAGTTGACTACGACAACCTCACAATTATCGGTGAGTTCACCTCTTTTGCCGAATAACGGGACTGAAGAAAAGATTTGAGCTTTAAATGATCAAAGACATTTGTATGATATCATCGCAACAAAATAATAGGGATATGGAATGAAACAAACAGAGAATCAGAAAGATTCAGTACTATTGCCGGACAATACGATGCAGTTGCTTGATGGGCGCTTTCTGCCTCTTTATCCTCGAGAGGAAAAAGGCTGCGAGACAAACAGCGAGATGTATATCGCCTCAATAAAGCCATACCAGTCATTGAAAAAAAAGAGCAAGGAACTTTCCATCTCAGAAGACGATTCTCCAAAGGATGAACTTCAGTTCTTTCTCGACAACGTATTCTTCTTTGTCGCTCACGCAGAAGATGTTTTGTCCGATAGCAGATTGTTTCTTGCGCCGGTGCCGGTGCTTTGTGGTTTGCCATTTATAGGGAGAAACCCATTCAGATATGCTACGCTGGGAGTTTATATAGAGTGGTGGATGCACAACGGATTTGCTGTACATAAGGATGAGAGGGATAAAGTCTCATTTATATGGGCACTATGTGGTAGTCCCATGACTGGCAGCAACCGCTGTGCAATGGTAGACGAGAATGGTTTATCTACGAAAATTACTGTAGGTGATTTTTCTAAGCATGTACGCAGCTTTCGCCGAATAAATCAGCGTTATCACGAATGTAAAAGCATTGCCTTGTCCTACTCTTTGCGACAAGTGAAGGATGTTTTGCAGAATAGACATGGTAGCAATTATATCAACAGCGCCTATCGCAATGGCTTGAATTGGCAAAACAACTGGTTAATCAATAGCAACAGAGAGTTGTTGGAAACAATTCATGATCTAAACAATCAGCTAATGCATCACCAGATGGATGCTCATGCACAGGAATTGGAAAAACTTGTCACGCAATACCTGGAAATGGTAGAGAAAGATGCTAAGGAGTCGGCAACGCTTCAAAACAAAATCAGAATGGTCGTCGAATCGATGATTGGCAAGCGTTCGATCCACTTTGGACACCCGCGCCGTCGGCTGTCCGCGGAAAGCACGTGCTTATAAGTGGCGTACAGCTCTCCGTAGATGGCTTCGAAGATACATTCGTTACGGCGCAGGTTGGCATCCGAGAGTGTGGAGCGACGCGCATGGCGTTATAAACCAAAAGGCTGAAGTCCAACTACGGACTTCAGCCTTATTTTATGTGGAGAGAAAAGCTTTTACCGGACAGCAATAATCTTTTTTAGTCCCGTGTCTCACTCCTCGGCCGCTTGTTTTTTCGTGGTGAAACGATAGGTGAAGCCGATTAGGAAGTAGCGGCCGTAGGCCGTGTTGTAAATGCGTTCGATTGACGTTTCGTTGAAGTTTTGGGTGATGCCGCGGTTGTTGTTGAAGAGGTCGTGTCCCCTGAGCGAGACCGTCAAGTTCTTGCCCTTGAGGAAAGCCCGCGTGAGGTCGAAATTCAGCTCCTGCTCGGTGCGGCGATAGTGCTGCGTGCCTCGGTAGTCGGTGTGAATCAATCGATAACGCAGGCCGAGATGGAGCTCGAAGGGCAGCTCGTATTCAAGGTCTACCATAGCCCTGGGCTCGAATTCGCGCTGGTGGTCGTAGATGGGGTTGGGACTGTGGGTGAAACTGTAAGAGAGGCCGAACGACGATTCCACAGAAAGTTTATCGCCGTGGTATTGAGGCCCAAAACCAAAGGCTATCGTGTGCATGAACAGCTCTTCGGGGCGTGCATCGGCGAGCGAACCCGCCACATTGAAGTTCTGCCGGCGAGTGGTGCTCTGTGAGGCGTAAGAAGCGAGGACGAAACGGTTCGCATAGTCGAGCGATAGGGGAAAGTAGAGATAGGAACTCATGTTCCAAGCACCCGAGATGTTGACCGGCTTCGTCGTGGTCACGCCCGTGGTGCGGTCGAACGCGGTGAGTTGCGTCGTTTCGTTGGCCGTGGTGGTAAAAACGATGCCCGCATAGAGTAGGTGGCGTTTTGTCTCTTCGCCGCGGTGCTGTTCAAATCGATTTTCGCTCCTCAGCGAGAAGCTGTGCGTGACCTTGTTCTTCAAATCCGGGTTGCTGAGGTGCACATTTTGCGGATCGGCGAGATCGGGCAGCGTGATCTGCTCCGTGATGGAAGGCGCACTCGTGCGGAGATTATAGTCGAAAGTGAACTTGCTTGAGCCGGGCTTCCATTCTGTTTTGGTCGAGAAGGCGGGCAGCGTTTGTCGGCGCGTGAGGTGCTGTGCCGGAAAACCGCCTTTCTCGAAATCGTAGGTCTCGTTCTCGTGTTTGAGCGTTAGGTCCACCGACGAGAACCACCGATCGGCGGTGTAGCGGAGAAAGAGCGTTCCGCTGTGCGAGGTGGTGTTTTGCAGGGTGTGACGCGTGATCTCATTTTCGCGAGCGAGGCGGCGCCAATCGGCGATGCCCTCGGGTAGCAGGGCGAGGAGGGGGAGGGCGGCGTCGAAGGTGGTGGGCGCACCGCTCAGGCGATTGAGCAGGAAGCCGTCGGTGTCCATCCGGTTGTGGAGGTGCGAAAAGGCGTAGCGCGCACCCGGCACAAAGTGTTTGCCCACCGGCCATTGCAGTTCCAGCATCGAACCCAGTATGGTGTTGCCCGTCGCATTGTCTCGGTAG
>CAJPJR010000027.1 GCA_905369775.1 Prevotellaceae bacterium UBA1746 | reverse complement strand
CGCTCCCCTAGGAACGATGCTCGTTTTTTTGTGTTTGCGGAAGGAAGGTCCCATTGCGGTGGTGGCCATGCGGAGGGAATGGCGTGCTGTGGGGCGGGACGTGGCGCAGGTGCGGGAAGGCGCGGAGACAAGTCCGCAGAGAGTAGGAGCGGCGTGGGCGGTGTGCGGAAGAAGTGCGGGTGCGCCGGAGAGGGGGAGTGGGTTTGCGAGAAAGCGGCAGAGCACCTTGCGGAAGAAATGCGTGTGCAGCCCGAGAGGGGAGTGGGGCAGTGAGGAGCGGCGCGGACAGCTTGCGGAAATGAACGGCAAGTTCGCCCCGAGGCATCCCAAGCGCGGCATCAAGATCGCGAGCGAGCGGCACAATCGGCGCAGATGCCACGCACCACATAGCCCGCCGTGTGAATCACAAAGCCATCGGGAAGCTGAGGGATGGGAATCGGCACATCGGGCAAGCAGAGCGTGCGGTGACAACGCTCGCAAACGAAATGAAGGTGCAGGTCGGCCGGATCGTCGGCCGAGGTTTCGCCACAATGGCACGAGTCCGGACAGAGCGCATACTTCAACTGTCCTGTGCCGTCCTCCACATGGTGCACCAAATGGTGCTCGGCAAAGGTGGAGAGCGCGCGAAACACCGTGCTGCGCTCCATCGTGCCCAACCGCGCTTCGCAGTCGGCCAACGAGAGGGCGCAACCCGCCGCCTCCAATGCGCGCAGCACCAGCAGACGTGCCGCGGTGGGACGAATGCCGCGGTGCAAGAGTTTTTCTTCTTCGGGAGTGGTCATGAGACAAAGGGAAAAAATGGTGGTGGGACGTCTCGGCACGCGCCGACGGCCGCCGGAGGGCGCTGCGACACACGCCGAGACGATGAGCGCAAAGTTACGATTTTTCCGCCGATTCGCTGCGCATTTCGGCCTCTCGATCCGCCGGTTGCGTCGCTCCCGCGGGGAAGCGCGCCAACAGCACCACGGCCACGCAGAGCAACACCACGCCCGTGTCGGCAAACACCGCTGCCCACATGCCCGCCAGGCCGAAGGCCGAGAGCACCAGCACCGCGAGTTTGATGCCCACGGCCAGCGCCACGTTGGTCCACACCAGGCGGCGCGTGCGGCGTGCGATGCGCAGCGCTTCGGGCACGCGCCGCAGATCGTCGGTGGCCAGCACCGCATCGGCGGTGTCCACGGCGGCATCCGTTCCCTCGGCCCCCATGGCCAATCCCACGTGGGCGCGCGCCAGCACCGGGGCGTCGTTCACCCCGTCGCCCACATAGGCCGTGTGCCTTCCCGCGGCGATGAGCCCCTCGAGTGCCGTGAGTTTGTCGGCCGGCAGGAGAGCGCCGTGCCATTCGTCGAGACGAATTTCGCGCGCCAGGGCTTCCACCTTCGCCCGCTCGTCGCCCGAGAGCACCACCGTGCGGATGCCCATGCGGTGCAGGGCGTCGACCGCCGGCGCAGCCGAGGAGCGCGTGCGGTCGTCGGCCACCGTGAAAGCGCCCGCCGTGCCGCTGTCCACGCCGTCGGCCACCGTCACCGTGCCGTGCGTGAGGGTGCCCG
This sequence comes from Prevotellaceae bacterium UBA1746, assembly GCA_905369775.1. GTDB lineage: Bacteria > Bacteroidota > Bacteroidia > Bacteroidales > Bacteroidaceae > Alloprevotella. The sequence goes on along the minus strand of CAJPJR010000027.1, from coordinate 25,998 downwards.
TTTTGTCGAACACCACCGTGTCGATGTCGGCCGCGCGATCCAAATGCAGGCTGCCTTTGAAGAGGATGCCGCGGCGCGAAGCCACGCCGATGCCGCGGAAATAGCTCAGCGGCACGCTCAGCACCAAGGCGCAGGGGCAGGAAGCCACCAGAAACACCAGTGCGCGATACCACCATTGCGGTGCAGAGATGCCCCAGTCCGGGCGCACGGCCGCCAGCACCGTGGGCACGGCGGCGAGCAGGGCGGCCAGCGCCACCACCACGGGCGTGTAGACGCGGGCGATGCGCGTCATCATTTGTTCGGCGGGGGCTTTGCGTTCGGCCGCCTCTTCCACCAGGTGCATGATGCGCGAAAGGGCATCTTCGCCGTAGGGTTTCGTCACGCGGATGCGGGCTGCGCGGTCGAGCGCGATGACCCCGGCCGCCAACTCGTCTCCGGCGGTGAAACTGCGCGGTGCACTCTCGCCCGTGAGGGCCGACGTGTCGGCACGCAGCGAGGGAGTGAGCAGCAGGCCGTCGAGGGGCACCCGCGCGCCGCGGGCAATGTGCAGCACGGTGCCGGGCACCACGGTGGTCGGGTCGACCTCGTGCAGCGAATCGTCGTGCTCGTCCACCGCCGTGCAGTGATCGGGCCGCAGCGCCGCCACCGAAGCGATGTCGGCACGGGCGCGCCCGACGGCCATGCCCTGCAGGGTTTCGCCCACCAGGTAGAAAAGCATCACGCCCACGGCCTCCGGGCAGTCGCCGAGGGCGAGCGCGCCCACCGTGGCCAGGAGCATGAGGGTGAACTCGTTGAACCAGCTGCCGCCGCGCACCGATTCCCACGCCTCGCGCCACACGCCGACCGACACACACACGTAGGCCGGCACGTAGAGCAGGCGCTCCCACGGAGCGAGGGCGGGCACAGCGTGCAGGAGGCCCCAGGCGGAGAGGGCGAGGGCCAAACCCACAGCAGGGCGCACCCATTGGCGCCATCCGTCTTCGGGCTCGTGATCTTGATCGGCCCCGCGGCCGGCGTGCCCGCAGCAGGCGCAGCCGCACGCAGGGGCGGTGTGGGGGTGTGCAGGGCGCGTGGCCGCCGCGGTCTCCCCGCCGCAGCAGGTGCCGCGCGGGGCGGACGAAGAAAGCGGGGCGTTATGGGCGAAAAACGGGGAGATGCTGAACGAAAACGCGCGACTTTCGAGCAGAAACGGCGCGTGATCGGTCGGCAAGGTGGCCACGCGGTGGGCAAGGCGCCGGCCGCCGGCCGAAAAGGACGAGAGGGGGAGGAGAGAGGACATGGACAAGGGGAATGAAACCGCGGATGAGGCCGTGAGGCGCCGCGGGGAGTTCTATATAATAAGGTGTGTCGTCGTCGCTTGGGTGCGCGAAAAGGGGCACGAGCGGGAGGACGACAATGCAAAAATAGACCTTTCTTCTCGCAATCGGGTTGCAAAGTGACGCACGCCCCGCCGTGATGGCCGCCGGAATGGGGAGCGGCGCCGCGTTTTTGTCATCTGTGCTGACAAAATGTCGCACTCCGCGGCGTCGATCTCCCTTGGCAAGGTCTTTGCATTCCACAAGGACAAATTCGAAACATCAAAAGAACGACAACAATGACTATCAAACCGCTTGCAGATCGCGTGCTTGTCAAGCCCGCACCGGCCGAGGAAAAAACCGTCGGCGGCATCATCATTCCCGACACCGCACAGGAAAAGCCCAGCCGCGGCGCGGTGGTGGCCGTGGGTCAAGGCACGAAGGACGAAACCATGGTGCTCAAAGCCGGAGACAATGTGCTCTACGGCAAATATGCCGGCACCGAAGTGGAAATAGACGGCGAAAAGTTGCTCATCATGCGACAGAGCGACGTCTTGGCCGTGGTGGAATAAAACCACCCGAGCCGTTTGGCTTCGCCCTCAAAGCGATTTCTCAATTCATTTCCGCGTGGAACGGTGTGCGCCTCACCGCCCGCCGACACGCCAACCCCTATCTTAATTAGCAACAGATCATGGCAAAAGATATTAAGTACAACGTAGATGCTCGCGAACTCCTGCGCCAAGGTGCCGACGCCCTGGCCGACGCCGTTAAAGTCACGCTCGGACCGAAAGGCCGCAACGTGGTGATCGATAAGAAGTTTGGTGCGCCCCGCATCACCAAGGACGGTGTGAGCGTGGCCAAGGAGATTGAACTCGAAGACTCCTTCCAAAACGCCGGCGCACAGCTCGTCAAGAGCGTGGCCTCCAAGACGGGCGACGATGCGGGCGACGGTACGACGACGGCCACCGTGCTCACGCAGGCCATCCTCACCGAAGGCATGAAAAACGTGGCTGCCGGCGCCAATCCCCTCGACCTCAAACGCGGTATCGACAAGGCCGTGAGCGCCGTGGTGGCACACATCCAGTCGCAGGCCGAACAGGTGGGCGACAACTACGACAAAATCGAACAGGTGGCCACCATTTCGGCCAACAACGACGCCGAAATCGGTAAACTCATCGCCGACGGCATGCGCGCTGTCACGGCCAATGGCGTGATCACCATCGAAGATGCCAAGGGACGCGACACGGTGCTCAAAACCGTCGAGGGTATGCAGTTTGACCGCGGTTATCTTTCGGCTTACTTCGTGACCGATGCCGAAAAGATGCACTGCGAGATGGAGAACCCCTACATCTTGATCTACGACAAGAAGATTTCCAACCTCAAGGACTTCCTCCCCATCCTCGAACCCGCCGTGCAGAGCGGACGCCCCCTCTTGGTGATCGCTGAAGACGTGGACAGCGAAGCACTGACCACCCTCGTGGTGAACCGCCTGCGCACGCAGCTGAAGATTTGTGCCGTGAAGGCGCCCGGATTCGGCGACCGTCGCAAGGCCATGCTCGAGGACATCGCCGTGCTCACCGGCGGCGTGGTGATCAGCGAGGACAAGGGACTCAAACTCGAGCAGGCTACGCTCGACATGCTCGGCACCGCTGAGAAAGTCACCGTGACGAAGGACAATACCACCATCGTCGACGGCGCCGGTAAGAAAGAAAACATTGCCGAACGCGTGCAGCAGATCAAAAGCGAGATCAAAAACTCGACTTCTGACTACGACAAGGAGAAACTCCAGGAGCGTCTCGGCAAACTCTCGGGCGGCGTGTGCGTGCTCGAGGTCGGTGCAGCCAGTGAGACCGAACAGAAGGAGAAGAAAGACCGCTGCGACGACGCACTCTGTGCCACACGCGCCGCTGTCGAAGAGGGCATCGTGACCGGAGGTGGCGTGGCTTACATCCGCGCCCAGCAGGCTCTGGCCGACGTGAAGGGCGACAACGCCGACGAACAGACGGGTATCGCCATCATTCGCCGCGCCATCGAAGAACCCCTCCGCCAAATCTGCCGCAATGCCGGCGTGGAAGGCGCAGTGATTGTGAACAAGGTGCGCGAAGGCGAGGGCGATTTCGGCTACAACGCCAAGAACGACACGTTTGTCAACCTCCGCGAAGCCGGCGTTGTGGATCCTGCCAAGGTGACCCGCGTGGCGCTCGAAAATGCAGCCTCCGTGGCTGGCATGTTCCTCACCACCGAGTGCGTGATCTGCGACAAAAAAGAAGACAAGCCCGAGATGCCGATGGGCGCCCCCGGTATGGGCGGCATGGGCGGCATGATGTAAGCCGCAAGCCTGCGCTCATCTCTTATAGTACTGAATAAGACACTCCGTCATTTCATTTTTTTCTTGCACTGCGGCGTTCCTCCTCCCGAGGGACGCCGCTTTTGCGTGCACCACATGGCAATTTGAAAAATAATTGCCCGAGAAAAATTGTTTATCTGACGGGAAAATACTATTTTTGCCACACGAGCATGACAGTGCCTGCGCGTTTCGCCTGCATTTTGCCAGGTGAGCCTGCCACACTTCCCGCTTTTTCGGTACTTCCCCGCGCCCCCGGTGAAGGAATGTGCCCGCCAAGCATGAATTTTATTCAAATCTTTACCTTATCTATTCCTCACTACATGAGAAGATTGCTTTCACTTTTCGTTCTCCTCACCCTGACTTGGGTGGCGGCGGGCGCGCAGAAGTTGGAGCCCGTGTTCAGTACGGAAGCCGCACCCCAATATGTGCGCATCCAGTTCAAAACGGGCGAGGCTTTCCTGCAAGACAATGGCGACGGACAGCCGATGCGCACCGCCTTGTTCGCCAAAAACGGACAGACTTTCGCGCTGATCGGCAATAAAGATGCCTTTGTGCTCCGTTCGGACAAGGGCAATTACGTCACGATGGCGGCCGACAATACGCACATCGGTGCGACGGCCGACAAATCTAAAGCCATTCAACTCGCCCTCATCGCCAGCCCAGGACACGCCGGATGCTACGAAATCACCAAAAGCAACGAAAAAAACAAGGGAATCAACCAATGGGGCGGTGCCGGCGCGGGCAAAGAACTTGGATTCTGGAACGCAGGCGACCCGAACAACCCGCTCTATTTCGTCGATCCTTCCTTCCAACCGCCGGTGACCTACTCGGCCTATCGCCAACAGCTCCCGCAAAACGGACGCTGGGAGTATCCTTTGACCCAAATCGCCGCTTTCACCCCCGAAAGCCGCCACACCCTGTGGTACAAGAAACCGGCTATGGGCGTGTCGAACCCCTGGATGGAGTATTCCCTCCCCATCGGTAACGGTTCGCTGGGCGCCAGCCTCTTCGGCGGCGTGATGAACGACGAAATTCAGTTCAACGAAAAGACGCTCTGGGCCGGTGGTCCGAACGACATCAACACGCGCGGCGGCGACGGCCCCAACAGCGGCTTCGGTTGCTTCCTGAACTTCGGCGGCGTCTTCGTGAAGAACCTCAACACCGACGCCTTCGACGGAACGGCCAACAAGAAAGTGCTCAACTATGTGCGCTATCTCGACATCGATAAGGGCATCGGCGGGGTGAACTTTGCCGACAAAGACGGCACGCTCTACACCCGTCGTTACTTTGCCTCCGCCCCCGACGGCGTAGTGGCCGCACGCTACACGGCACAAGGCGCCAATAAACTCCATCTCTGCTTCTCGCTCGTGCCCGGCGACGAGTTGCACGCCGACAATGCGACGTATGCCGCAGACGGCACCGGGACGTTCAACGGTAAACTCCAAACCATCTACCACAACGCCCTGATGAAGGTGATTCCCGTGGGCGGCACGCTCCGCGCCACGGCCGATGGCATCGAAGTGGACGGCGCTTCCGAAGTGATTCTCCTCCTTTGTGGCGGAACGAGCTTCGACAGTTCGGTGCCGGCCCGCACTTCCGGCGACGCCGCCCAGCTCGCCGACCGCGTGAAAGGCATCGTCGACGCTGCGGCTGCCAAGTCGTGGGACGAACTCCTCAATGCGCACGTGGCAAACTTCACTTCTTTCATGGGACGTGTGGACTTCCAGATCACACCCAACCCTTCGAAAAAGAATACCGAGGACCTGGTGAAGTTCTATAGCGGATCTCAGAACAACAAAAACTCGGCCGATGGACTCTTCCTCGAGGAACTTTATTTCCACTACGGACGCTATCTCGAAATTTCCTCCAGCCGCGGTGCACAACACGTGCCCAACAACCTGCAAGGTATCTGGAACAACAGCGCACATGCGCCTTGGAATTCCGACGTGCATACCAATATCAATGTGCAAATGAACTATTGGCCCGCCGAACAAACCAATCTCAGCGAGTGCCACGTGCCTTTCCTCGACTTTATCATCGACAATTCCACCTCGGCCGCCTGGCGCAAAGCCGCACAACGCTCCGGACAGACGAAAGGATGGACCGTCTTCACCGAAAGTAGCATCTTCGGCGGTATGTCTACCTGGGGATCGCAATACTGCGTGGCCAATGCCTGGTATTGCACCCACCTTTGGGATCACTATCGCTACACGCTCGACAAAGAATTCCTCAAACGTGCCTTCCCCGCCATGTGGAGTTCGGCCGAATTCTGGATGCAACGCCTCAAAAAAGACACGCGTGTGAAGGACGGCACGTGGGTTTGCCCCAACGAATGGTCGCCCGAACACGGTCCCACCGAGGATGGTGTGGCACATGCTCAGCAATTGGTGCGCGCTAACCTGCAGATTTGCCGTGACGCCATCAACGAATTGAGCGCAGCCGAGCTGGGACTCACGCCCGCCGACGTGGAGCAACTCGACAATTACCTCGATCATATCGATACCGGTCTCCACACCGAAGCCTACGACGGCACGACGTGGAAGCAACAGGCCGACCAACGCAACATCAAGAAGGGAGATCTCCTGCTCCGTGAGTGGAAGTATTCGAACTTCACCAGCGGACAAGGCCCCAACCACCGCCACATGAGCCACCTCATGTGCCTCTTCCCGCTCAACCAAGTGCGGCCCGGCGACGGAGGTTACTACGATGCTGCCGTACGCTCGCTCCGTTTCCGCGGCGATGTGGCCACCGGTTGGTCGATGGGCTGGAAGGCCAATCTCTGGGCACGCGCCAAAGACGGCGACCACGCTCGTGTGATCCTCAATAACGCCCTGCGTCACTCCACCACCTACGGCGTAGACGAATCGCAAGGCGGTATCTATTACAACCTTTACGACTCGCATGCTCCCTTCCAAATCGATGGTAACTTCGGAATGTGCTCGGGTATCGCGCAAATGTTGCTCCAAAGTCAGGACAACATCATCGAGATCCTGCCCGCGCTTCCCTCCGTTTGGAAGAATGGTCACGTCACGGGGCTGAAAGCCGTGGGTAACTTCACCGTAGACATCACTTGGGTGAACGGAAAGCCCACTGCGACGCGCATCGTCAGCCACAAAGGCGCACCCCTCGTGGTGAAATCCGACAAAGACCTCACCACGGTCTATGTTCACGTCGGCCAGAAAAATCTGGAAGTGGTGCCCACTGCCACGCAAGGTGCCTACGAACTGAAGGATGTGCCCGCCGGTGCCACGGTGGAAATCGAATTTACGAAACCTGCCGGCCTCGGTGCGCTGAAAGCCGCCGCCCCCGCCGCATCGAAAGCGGTCTATGATCTCAGCGGTCGCCGTGTCAGCGAATCGGCACACGGACTGCAGATCGTCGGTGGACACAAAGTGTTGCGTTAATTCGCACAGCAGCTCAAAAGGCATACGGGAGCCACACGGTATCTCGTATGCCTTTTTGTTTTTCCTCCGCCCGGCCCTTCGCCCGTCCCCGAGGCGTAGCACTGTCGGCCCATCTTTGTTCGGTCTGTCCCCGCCGACCGAATCTCCCTCCCTTCTATCATCTCTTTCATCGCATGATCAAACCCTACCTCCTCGCCTTCGCTCTGCTGCTCCCGCTCGGAGCCGCGGCGCAATCCGACTATCCCCTGCACTTCGACAAGAATGCGCCCGCTGTTTCCGCCGACCGTCCTTTGCGCGGCATCACCTTTACCACCTCGGCCGGCGCCCGTCGGCTCACCATCGCCAACCCCGCCCCTTACACCGACCTCACCGCCGAAACCCTCACCGCACGTCCCGGCGATCGCGTCGAGGTGCGCTTCGATTACGGCAACAATGGCGCCACGTGGATGCACGGATACGTCTTTGTAGACCGCGACAGTGACGGCAATTTCACCAGCGACGGCGACCTCCTCGCCTATTCCTACTATCAAGGTCAGGACATGACCGGCCGCATCATCGCGCCCAACGTCCAAGGTTACGGCAGCGCACTCAATCCCCCCGCGTTTCGCCTGCCCGCCAACCTTGCGCCCGGTCGCTATCGCCTGCGTTTCAAAGTCGACTGGGACAATGTGGATCCCGCCGGCTCACTCGGATCGGAAAACAGCGCCAAGGGCAAAAACGGCATCCTCACCAATCGCGGCGCCATCGTCGACACCTGGCTCGAGGTCAAGGGCAAAGCCTACGCCGAGTCCCGCCTGAGTTTCGATACACGTAACGCCAATCTCTATGCACCCGACGGCGCGCTGCCCCTCACCGTGGCTTCCGACGAAGCCCTCGCCCTCCGCGTCGTCACCCCCGATGCCGGTTATGAACTCGAGCGCTTCGCCGTGCGCCACGGCCGCGAACTCGGCGGCCCCTCCATCGTGGGCGGCACGCCGCAGTGGACCGAAACCGAGTTCACCCCCGCCGCCGACGGCCGAATCACGCTTCCCGCCGCAGTCATGCAGGGCGACGTGCGCATCATCGCCCACTATGTGCCCGGCCAAAACGCAAAATATCTGCCCGCCTTCGCCGACGAGTTCGATGCCCCCGACGGTTCGCAGCCCAACGCCAAAATCTGGTCGCGCACCGTCCGCCGCAATCCCACCTGGGCCCGCTTCCACTCCGATTCGCCCCTCACGGTCTTCGTGCAGAACGGAGAATTGGTGTGCCGCGCCATGGCCACGCCCGATTCCCTCAAGGCGAAGGGCGAACAAAAGGACTTCATCACCGGCGGAGTGCGAAGTGAAGGTCGCTACTCCTTCCGCTACGGTCGAGCCGAGGCGCGCATTTTCACCACTCCCCACAGCGGCAACTTCCCCGCCTTCTGGATGATGCCCGCTAAAAGCCAAAAAGGCTGGCCGCACGAGGGAGAAATCGACATTTGGGAGCAGATCAACAACGAAAACAAGGCCTATCACACCCTGCACTCCAATTGGACGTTCAACCTCAAGCACAAAAACGACCCGATGTCGCACTTTGCAATGGGCGACATCGACTATTCGCGCTACCACACCTTTGCCGTCGAGTGGACACCGACCCAAATCACATGGAGCGTCGACGGAAAAGTGGCCGGCACCGCGGTGAAGAGCACCAACGCCGATGCCTTGGCCAACGGGCAGTGGCCTTACACCGAACCCTTCTATCTCATCCTCAACCAGAGCGTGGGCGACGGCAGTTGGGCGGCAGGTCCCGACATGAACTTCCGCTACGAAACGCGCTTCGACTGGGTGCGCGTCTACCAAACGCGTGAGCAAAACCCCCTCGTGGGCATCGAAGCCGTGAAACTGGGCGACGAAACGCAAAAACAAGGGGGATCTGCCGGAAAAACAGCCGATTTTTCCGCAAAATCCGCCGACAATTTCGATCTCACCGGCCGCAAAGCCCCGAAAGGCACCGCCGGCGTGCAAATTCAAGGCGGCCACAAGGTCATGGTGGGGCGATAACACGCCCGCACCGGTCATTTTGACCCCAAAAGTGCCGAATGCGCGTGCCAAAAGCGCCTTTTATCCAAAGGTTCTTCTTTTATATTGTGTCTGAGCTCCTTTTTTTCCTTAAAAACATTGGGTGGCTCTCTGAAAAGGCTTACCTTTGCAACGAGTAATAGTAGAAAAGTGCAGGACTTTGGACGCGGAACCGAAGAAACTTCGCACCTTCGGCACTATGCATCGCATAATTCAACTCAATAATATAACCACAGTTATGAAATTCAGAACTTTTCTGGTAGCTGCTCTCGCAGCAGTGGCTCTCGGTGCCAACGCACAGAGCTCGGCCAAGTATGATTTCAGCCCTTATTGGACGATCGGTCTTCAGGGTGGCGCGGCTACCACTTACGGTGAGCACCTTAAGTGGTCGAAGACCATTTCTCCCGCCGCTGCTTTCTCGGTGGGCTATCGTTTCTCGCGTCCCGTAGGCTTGCGTCTCCACGCCAGCGGCTGGGAAGCTAAGAACGGCTGGGATTACAACCACGATCGTATGGACTACTACAAGTGGAACTACGGTCAACTCGGCCTCGACGCTATGCTCGACCTCAACACCATCTTCAGCCACTACAACCCCAACCGTTTCTTCACCGTTTACGGTATCCTCGGTGTGGGTTACATCCACGGCTTCAAGAATGAGGACGCATACAACGACAAGTACACTCTCGGTCACCCCGCAGAAATGCAGCTCCTCTGGGAGAAGAACAAGCTGAACGTTGTCAGCGGTCGCGGTGGTGTGCAATTTGACTTCCGTCTTGCCAAGCGCGTTTCCTTCAACCTCGAAGGTCTCGCTACCGTCACCTCCGATAAGTTCAACTCCAAGGACGGTGGCAACGCCGACTGGCTCTTCGACGCTTATGCAGGTCTGAAGTTCCGCCTCGGACGCATCGGCGAAGCTGCACCCGTTGTGGTGGCTCCGGCTCCCGTTGTGGCTCCTGTCGTAGAAGAAGTGAAGGAAGAGGAAGTTGTTGAGCCCGCACCCGCACCCGCTCCCGCTCCTGCTCCCGCACCTGCCCCCGTTCAGGTACAAAGCCTCACCCGCAACGTATTCTTCCTCATCAATTCCGCAAAGGTACGCCCCAGCGAAATCGTGAAGGTGAACGAAGTGGTGAACTACCTCAAGCAAAACCCCAACGCCAAGGTTTCCATCACCGGTTATGCCGACCGCGGAACGGGTAACGCAGTGATCAACAGCCGTCTCTCCAAGCAACGTGCAAACGCTGTCTTCGCTGAGCTCGTTAAGCGCAACATCGCTGCCAACCGCATCATCAAAGACGCAAAGGGTGACACTGTTCAGCCCTTCGCTGTCAACGATCAGAACCGCGTCGTTATCTGCATCGCTGAATAATAGCGACAGAGAACGATCTTAGGATCGATCCTAAATAGAACTCCCCGTTGCCCATGTGGCGACGGGGATTTTTTGTTCCCGTGCGACGTGTCACACGGATTTTTTTGTACCTTTGCCCCAAAACATCCCCCTTTTATGAACATCGGAGACAAAGTTCGCTTTCTCAATGCGGTCGGCGGAGGCCGCATCACCGGATTTCAAGGCAAAGACCTTGTCCTCGTCACCGACGAAGACGGATTTGAAGTGCCCACCCTCCGCCACGAAATCGTCGTGGTAGACACCGACGCCTACAACCTCGAGCGCAAACCCGCCGCCGGTCGCCGCAGCAAGGAGATCGACCCCAACGATCCCGCCGCCCGCGGAGGCGCTCGCCGCAAAGCCCCCAACGGCGAAACCCACACCAGCTTCAAGGCCGCACTCGCCGCCCACGACGACGAAGAAGAGGGCGACGAACTCGAAGCCGAAGGCCGCCGGGCCGACGAAAATGCCGATCCCGCCGATCGCGAAATCACCTTCCGCCCCCGTCCCCTCGAGCGAAAAGGCGCCGACAGCCTCAATCTCCACCTCGCCTTCGTGCTCGCCGACACCCGCCAACTGAGTGTCACCGAGTTTGAGGCCTATTTCGTCAACGATTCCAACCTCTTCGTCCGCTACATCGCCCTCACGCAGCACGGCACCGACTACCGTTTGTGGCGCGAAGGCTTGGTCGAGCCCAATCGCAAGGTCTTTCTCGCCAAACTCACCCACAACGATCTCCCCGACCTCGAGCGCCTCACCTTTCAACTCATCTCTTATAAGGAAGACAAGCCCTTTGCGCTCAAACTCCCCCTCAACGTCACGCTGCGCGTCGACGGCACGAAGTTCTACAAGCTCCACACCTTCGGCGACTCCGATTTCTTCGACGAACCCGCCCTTGTGCGCTGCCTTGTGGAGAACGACCGTCCCGCCAAGTCCGTCGCCGTGAGCGCCGAAGCCATCGAAGAGGCCCTCGTCACCCCCGAAATCGCCGCGCACCCCGACCGTCCCGCGCGCAAGGGCGATCATGTCGGTGCCGCCGCCCGAGCCGCCGTGCCCGGTGCCGCGACGCTCGACCGCAATGCCATTGTCGAAGTCGATCTCCACGCCGAATCCGTTCTCGATTCCATTGCCGGCCTCACCTCGTCGGACATCCTCATGTGCCAGCTCCGCGTCTTCCACGACACCATGCGCGCCCACACCAAAGAGCACGGCCGTCGCATCGTGTTCATCCACGGCAAGGGCGAAGGGGTGCTGCGTGCCGCCCTGCTCAAGGACCTCAAGCGCCACTATCCCCGCTGCACCCACCAAGACGCCTCCTTCCGCGAGTACGGATTTGGCGCCACGATGGTCACGATCCACTGATTCGGCGGTCGCCCTCCGCACTTCCGTCCGTCTGCCCGCGGGAGAAACGCCCTCGCCCCGCAGTGCGTCTTGCCGTCTCCCGCCGTGAGTCGCCTTTACGCCCGCCGCATAGCAAGTCCTTGCTTTCGTCGAGCAGAAACGCCCCACCGCTCCGCCGTTTCCCGCCATCGTCGAGCAGAAACGTCCCCGGGGGCAGTGCAAAGCCCCCCGTTTTCAGCTGAAATCCCCGCACTTTCGCGCATTATTTCCCCATTTTTTCACCGCCCCTCCGGGCCTTCATCCTCCCGCCCCCATGCGTCGAATCGTTCTTGCCCTCCTCGCCCTCTTTTCGCTCACGGTAGCCCGTGCCGACGAGGGCATGTGGCTGCTCAAACTCATGCAAGAGCAGCACCTCGCCGACTCTCTCCGCAAAGCCGGATTGCAGCTCGCCCCCGAAGCCCTCTACAGTGACAACCGCCCCTCGCTCCGCGATGTCGTCGGCCGTTTCGGCGGCGGATGCACCGGCGAAGTCGTCAGCCCCGACGGACTCATCTTCACCAACAACCACTGCGGCTTCTCCTTTGTGCACGAGATGAGCGACCTCAAGCACAATTATCTCCAAAACGGCTTCTTCGCCAAGAGCCGCGCCGAGGAGTTGCCCGTGCCCGGCCTCACCTTCACCTTCGTGGTCCGCATCGACGATGTCACCGCCCGCGTCGAGGCCCTCGCCCGCCAGAAGAAATACGACCAGTACAAGCGCCAATCGACCGCCGTGCTCGGTGCGTTGGCCGAAACGCTGCTCAAGTCCGGCCCCTACGCCAAGGCGCCCGGCGTGAGTGCGCGCATTGTCCCCTTCTTCGGCGGCAATCGCTATTTCCTCTTCGTCGAACAGCGCTACGACGACGTCCGCCTGGTGGTGAACCCGCCCCAGCAGATCGCCCAATTCGGCTTCAACCAAGACAATTGGATGTGGCCGCGCCACAATGCCGACTTTGCGGTGTTCCGCATCTACGCCGATGCCAAGGGACGCCCCGCGCGCTACGCCAAAACCAACGTGCCTTTGCACCGCGACAAGTGGTTGCCCATCAGTCTGCGCGGCGTCGAACACGGCGACTACACCATGATCATGGGCTTTCCCGGCCGCACCAGCCGTTTCCTCACCGCTTCGCAGGTGCGTTTGCGCTGTGAAAGCATCAACGAACCCATCAACCTCGCCGGAGAAGCCGAACTCCGCTTCATGAAGTCGCTCATGGACAGCGACAAAGCCGCCTCCCTCAAATACGCAGGCAGCTATATGCAATTGGGTAACATGGTGAAAAACTTCGGCGGCATGAACGCCAGCGTCGCTTCCACCCGTTTGCTCGACATCAAGGCCCGCGAAGAAGCCGCTTTCCGCGAATTTGCCGCTCGCAGCGGCCGCCCGGAATACAAAAACATCATCGAGCGCATCGATTCGCTCGTGGCCGCCGTGCGCGACACGCTCCACGACTACAACCTCCTCCGCTTCACCTACGGCGCACAAGACTTCCATCCCAACACCGTCGCCCTCTGGGGCTTCATTCTTCGCTTCGCCCCGCGCGTGCAAGCCAACTGGGAGCGACTCGACCGAGGCAAAAAGCAAATCAAGGCCGGCGCTGAGGAGAAAAAACTCTATCGCGATTTCATGCAGTCGGCGTATCGCGTGGCGTTGACCACCGATTTCGACTACGACCTGCGCAAGATGAAACTCCTTGCCCCCTATTGGGCCAAGTACCACCGCCTCAAAGTGCAACCCTACTTCGTGCGCGAGGACATGAATGCCTATTTCGATTCACTCTACAGCACGACGGATTTCCGCGACACGGCCGAAATTGAGACGTACATGGCCACTGACTATTTCGAGACCCTCACCGAAGATCCCGTCATCAGCCATTGGTCGCTATTCGACCGCTTGATCGATGAAGTTTATCGCCCTGCGTTGGCTCGCTACGAGCACAAACTCGCCGAACTCGAGCAGATCTACGTGCGCGGCCTCTGCGAAATGTATGGTTGGACGAAGGCGCCCGACGCCAACTCCACACTGCGCATGACTTACGGCAGCGTGCGCGGCTATTCGCCCCGCGATGCCGTGCAATATGATTGGCACACCGGCTTGAAAGGCATGTTCGAGAAAGAGAACCCCGCCGATCCCGACTACGTGGTGGACGAAAAACTCCGACAGCACTACCTCGCCAAGAACTACGGCCCCTATGCCGACGCCAACGGCGAGTTGCCCACCTGCTTCCTCACCAACAACGACATCACCGGCGGCAACTCGGGCAGCGCGGTCCTCAATGCGCGCGGCGAACTCATCGGGCTGGCCTTCGACGGCAACATCGAAAGCCTGTCTTCCGACCTGCGCTACAATCCGCAACTCCAGCGTTGCATCAACGCCGACATACGTTACATCCTTTTTGTCATCGATACTTACGGCGGATCCCACTATCTCATCAACGAGATGGACATTCGTCGTTGATCTCCCCCCACAGCACATGATGCTTCCCGAAGCTTTTGTCACCCGCCTTCGCGCTCTCCTCGGTCCCGCCGAGGCGAGCGCGCTTTGCTTGGCCCTCACCGAAGGCGATAGTCCCGTGAGTGTGCGCCGCAACCCCGCCAAGTGTGCCGACGAGGAGCTGCGTTTCTTCGCCGCGCCGGCCCCTGTGTCGCCCACATCGCCCACCGCGTCGACGGTTTCGCCCGAGGGGGGCGCGCCCGCTGCGGAGGCGCCGGCCGACCCTGCGCCCCTTCTCTCCACGCCCGTCCCGTGGTGTGCCTACGGTCGCTACCTTTCGGCGCGCCCCGCCTTTGCCCTCGATCCGCGTTGGCATGCCGGCGCTTATTATGTGCAGGAAGCCGCGTCGATGTTCGTGGCCGCGGCCTATCGTGCGGCGTTTCCCGACGAAGCGCCGCGCCGCGTGCTCGATCTCTGCGCCGCTCCCGGCGGCAAAAGCACCCTCTGGCGCACGCTCCTGCCCGACGACGCGCTGCTCGTGGCCAACGAACCGGTGAAATCCCGCGCCAATATCCTTGCCGAAAACCTCACGAAGTGGGGAAACCCCAACACCGTCGTGGCCAATGCCTATCCTGCCGATTTCGGCCGCCTGGTTTCGGCTTTCGACCTCGTGGCGACTGACGTTCCCTGCTCGGGCGAGGGCATGTTTCGCAAAGACTTGCAGGCGCGCGAGGAGTGGTCGCCCGAAGCGGTGGCGCGTTGCGCCGAGCGGCAGCGCGAAATCCTGCGCGATGTGTGGCCGGCGCTCCGCCCGGGGGGGTATCTCGTCTACAGCACCTGCACTTTCAACCGCGAAGAGAACGAGGACGTGGTGCAATATGCCTGCGATGAGCTGGGAGCTGAGCTGATTCCCATCCCGCTGGCCCCCGATTGGCCCATAGCCGGCGACACCACCGGCCGCGGCCTGGCGGTCTATCATTTCTTCCCCCACCGCACTGCCGGCGAGGGCTTGTTTCTGGCGCTGCTGCGCAAAACTTCGGGCACCGCCCCCGTCGAACCGCCGACGACGGCCGCTTCGCGCCGTTCGGCTCGCGACAAGCGGCGCAAGGCCTCCGCTGTCGAGGCGCCGCCCCGCGAACTGCGCACGTGGCTCCGCGCGGCCGACGATTTCGACCTGCGTTTGCAGCCCGATGGGCGGTGGCATGCCGTGGCGCGTCCCCATGCCGATTTCGTCGAACGCCTGGCCGCCGTGGCGCGCCTCCTGGTTTCGGGCGTCACCGTGGCCGAACGCAAGGGCCCGAAGCTCATTCCGCACGCGGCCTTGGCGCTTTCCACCGCCTTGTCGCCCGAGGCCTTCCCCACGGTGGCCCTCTCGCCGGCCGAAGCCCGCGCCTTTCTGCGCCGCGAAGCCCTGGTGCTGCCGCCCGACGCCCCCCGTGGTTACGTGCTCGCCACCTTCGACGGGCTTCCCCTCGGTTGGCTCAACAATCTCGGTTCGCGGGCCAACAATCTCTACCCGTCCGAGTGGCGATTGCGCGTGGGCGGTGCCTGATGCTCCCGCCTTTCGCGCGGCGACGCGCCTGTATTGCGCATTCCCGCGCAGTTTCTGAGCGCCGGCGCACCGCTGTTCTCTCCTTTCCCCGATCGCTTCTTTCTTAGTTCCGTAATTTCTCCATCTTCATGCAATATCTCTGTTTCACCTTCACGCTTACGCCGGCTTCCGAGGCCGCTTACGATCTGTTGGCCGACGCTTTGGCCGGCGCCGGCTTCGATAGTTTTGTACACACCGACGAGTTAGACTTGCCGCGCGTGGCTTTCCGAGACAATTTCCCCGAGAGCGCCGTGTTTGCCGACAAGGCCGACACCGATTCCTTCCAGGCTTACATTCCCGCCGCCCGTTTTGACGAAGCGGAGTTGCGCGCTGTGCTGGCCGACTTCCCCCTGCCCGACGTGCGTATCGACTATGTGCGCGAAGAGGTGGAGGACAAAAACTGGAACGAGGAGTGGGAGAAAAATTACTTCCAACCGCTGCTCATCGGCACGCCCGAAAATCCGCGCTGCGTGGTGTCTTCCACCTTCCACACCGACGTTCCCGCCGCGCCCTACGCCATTAAGATCAATCCGCAGATGTCTTTCGGCACGGGGCACCACCAAACCACCGCACAAATGCTGGAGCGTTTGCTCGACGACGAGGTGCGCGGGCTCGAAGTCCTCGACATGGGTTGCGGAACGGGCATCTTGGCGATCTTAGCCTCCCTGCGCGGGGCGAAACACTGCGTGGCCGTCGATTTTGACGAGTGGTGTGTGCGCAACACGCGCGACAATCTGGCGCTCAACCCCGTGGGCGAGATCGAAGTGGTGCACGGCGACGCCACCGCCCTCGACCATCGCGCGGAAAGCTTCGATTTGGTGATCGCCAACATCAACCGCAACATTCTTCTGGCCGACCTTCCGCGCTATGTCGCCGCAATGCGAAGCGGCGCACATATATATATGAGTGGATTCTACACGGCCGACGTGCCCGCCCTGCGCGAACGCGCCGAAGCCTTGGGACTTACCTTTGTCGACGAGCGCAGTCGCGAAGACTGGGCGTGTCTGAAATTCCGGAAGGCCTGATGCGCCGCCTCGTTTTGTCCGTCTTCGCGGCGGTGCGTGCCGTGTGGACGTCTCGCCGTGGGCCCTTTTCGGCCGAGCGCGCCCGTCATTTGGCTGTCGACTTCGCACATTCGTCCATTGATTCCCCGCTTTCGGCCTTCGGCTCCCGTTCTTCGGCCATCGGTTCCGCGCGATTGCGCAACGTCGCGGCAATGAGCGCGCTCGCCCTCCTGCTGTGGTGGGTGCCCGCGGGCGCATCGGCCGACAGTCCCCTGCGCCGCCCCCTCACCTTCCTGCCGGCGGGCGCAATCCTCGTGGTCGACCCCACACCCGCCAACGCTGTGCAACGCATCATGCGGGTTTCGCCCTATTTGGCCCCGCAGGCTGACAGTTTGCCGGCGCGTGAGGTGCGCCAATTCCGCCGCCTGGCCGCGCGTCGCCCCGACCTTTCGCGCTGCACCCCCGACACCCTCGCCCGCCTCTTCCTGGTGACGGGCGATGCCCGCGTGGCCGCCGCGCTCGACAGCGTGCGCCTGCGTCGCGACAGCCTCCTTTCGGCCGCGCCCTCCGATCGCGCCGCCGCGCAAGCCCTGCTCAATTCGCTCGGCTGGGTGGCCGCGGCCGAAGGCACAGATCTCTATGTGAACATGCCCGTCGATTGCATGATCAATGTCTCCACCCCCGCGCTGCATTGCACCGTGGATCAGATTTACGAAACGGGCCGCGTGAAATATCGTCTCGCCGGTTTCCCCGCCGACGGGAGCCGGCTGCGCCTTCACTTGCGTTTGCCGGCGGGTGTTGCGGCCGACGATGTTTTTCTCAACGGCCGCCGACTCCTCGACCCCCGCATGGAGCGCGGATACCTCGTGGTGGATCGCGCTTGGCGCAACAATGAGGAAATCTACTACGATCTGCCCGAGCGCGCCACCCTGTTGGGCGATTGAAGTTGCGCGCCCCGGTGGCATTTCGTCCACTTCTCACACGCCGACGGCGACAAAGGCCGCGTTTTGTTTGCCCTTTTCGCCTCAAAAGCGTAATTTCGCAATCTGAATATTCAAAGTAACCTATGGAAATTACCGGTAAAATCATTTTCGAACTCGAGCGCCGTTCCGGCACGTCCGCGCGCACAGGCAATTCTTGGGCTTCGCAGTCGTATGTACTCGAGACGCACGACCAATATCCCCGCCGCATGGTCTTCGACGTGTTTGGCGACGACAAAATTCAGCAGTTCAACATCAAAGCCGGCCAGGAATTGACCGTGAGCTTCGACATTGACGCCCGCGAATATCAGGGCCGTTGGTTCAACAGTATCCGTGCTTGGCGCGTGATGCCCGCACAAGCGCCCGGTGTGCCCGGTGCCGCTCCCGTCGCCCCCCAAGCCGCCGCTCCCGGCGTGACGATGCCCGCTGCCGGCGCCGCGCAATACGGCCAAGCTCCCGCAGCCGGTGTGCCCCAACCCCAACCGCAGGCTGCCGACGGCGGAGATGACGATCTCCCCTTCTGAAGTTTGACAACCCTCATTGAGTCGCGTCGTCCGTTTGTCGGGCGACACGGCTTTTTTTGTTCCGATTAAGCCGTGAAAAAGTTCTTTCGTTTCTGTCGTTGGGCGCTGGGCATCTTTTTTGTGTCGAGCATTCTGTCGGTTATCGTGCTGCGTTGGGTGCCGGTCTACGTGACTCCGCTCATGCTCATCCGCTGTGCGCAGCAATGGAGTCGGGGCGAGCACATGCGCCTGCACCATAGTTGGGTGTCGCTCGACGAAATGCCCCCCTCGCTCCCCGTGGCCGTCATCGCCTCCGAGGACCAGAAATTTTATGTCCACAACGGTTTCGACACCCAAGCCATCGGCAACGCGTTGGTGCAGCGCATGGAGGGCGGTCGCCGCGTGGGCGGCAGCACCATCTCCCAGCAAACGGCCAAAAACGTGTTTCTCTGGCCCAACAGCTCGTGGGTGCGCAAAGGCTTTGAGGCCTATTTCACCGTGCTCATCGAACTTTTCTGGTCGAAGCAGCGCATCATGGAGGTCTATCTCAACAGCATCGAGATGGGCGACGGCATCTACGGCGTGAAAGCCGTGGCCCGTCGGAATTTCGGGTGCGAGCCGCAGCAACTCACGCGCCGCAACTGTGCGCTCATCGCCGCGACCCTGCCCGCCCCGCTGCGTTTCAGCAGCAAAACGCCCGGCCCCTATATGCGCAGCCGCGAGCGTTGGATTTTGGGCCAGATGCGTCACGTGCCGAGCTTCGACATGCACAAATAGATCGCCCGTAGGACAGCCGCCCGCCCCCGATGGGCCGCGCTCATCCCCCGAGCGGCGAAGAGCCGAGGCGCACCGCGCACCGACAGTCCCGTGCCTGAGTCCCGTCCCTCGGCGCACCACCTCACCTCAATGCGAAATCCCGCTTCCCTCAACTGAGGGGAGCGGGATTTTTGTTGGGTGCAGCCGCACGACGTCGGCACAAGTAGGGCAGGCACCGGGGAGAACCGCGGTGTGAAGCGGGGCAGTGTGTGCAGGCTGCGGGGCGCCGTCAGCCGAGTTGTGCGAGGGCGCGGAGTTTGTCCTCGTCGAGAATGCGCACCGTGCGCGAGGCGAAGGAGATGGCACCCTCCTGTTCGAACGCTTTGAGGGTGCGGATGGCATTAGAGGTGCTCATGTTCGAGAGTTCGGCCAGTTCTCGGCGCGTAAGTGCGAGCCCAATCGCGTGGTGGTTGGTGGGATTTGCATAGGTCGAATGGAGGTAGAGGAGCGTCTCGGCCATGCGTTCGCGCAGCATGCCCTGGGTGAGGGTGACGAGTCGTCGATCGGCCGTGCCGAGTTCGCGCGCCAGCTGTTGCAAGATCAGGCGCATGAGTCGCGGCGACTCGTCGAGTAGCCGACGCACCAGCGAAATCGGATAGGCCAAGAGCGTTGTCGAGCAGTGGGTGGCGGCATTCGCCGCATAATGCTCGTCGGCCAGCGCAGCACGGTAGCCAAATATTTCGCCCGGCCCGATGAATCGAAGGGTTAGTGCACGTTCGGTGCGCCCTTCGCGGTAGATCCGCACGGTGCCCTCCATCACATAGTAGAGGTAGCGGGGCGCATCGTCCTGTCGATAGATGATTTCATCTTTCGGGAGGATGTATTCGCGCTGTGCAGCGAGGAGCCGCGCGCGCTGTTCGGGGGTGAAGGCTTCGCGAAAGGTGTGCGAAACCAAATCAGGAGACCACGGGTTCTGGATTATCATCTGCTTCATAACGTCTCTCTTTCAGAAGTGGTGGACTGAATTCCCACTGTGTGCGAAAACGGCCCGTCGGGCGGCGGATTCGCACCGTGGTGTTATGGCAAATTTATGCATTAGGCCGGGAGCGGCCAAACATTTCTCTAATTATTTTTGAATAAAGCACACCGACGTGCATTTCTCTCGTTTTCTGTCGGTGTGAAGGCGACGCCGTCGGCGGACGTTGCGGCGCAAAAGCGGGCGGTGCGGAAGGGCGCACCCGCAAGGTGCAGAAAAAATGCGGAGCCGAGGAACAAAAACCGGGCGTTTTCCGGTGAAAACGGGGGGCTTTGCACCAAAACACCGCATCTTTTCTGCGGGGGAGGGGCGGAGGGAGCGCGAAAGGTCAGGCTTCGCCGCGGTCGTCGGCGTTTTCCGGCGCTTGCTCGCCGCTCACGCCGTCCCAACCTTGGGCGCGGAGGGCGAATTCGTTGCCGTCGCGGGTGATCAATTGGGCGCCGAGTTCCGAACGCGTGATGTGGCCGATGATTTTCACGTCGTCGAGCGCTTCTACCTGCTCGTGGGCGGAGAGCGGCACGGTGAAAAGCAGTTCGTAGTCCTCGCCGCCGTTGAGCGCGCAGGTGCTTACGTTGAGATTCAGCTCTTCGGCCGCCACAGCCGTCTGGTAGTCGATGGGCAAACGGTCCTCGTAGATGCGGCAGCCCACGCCCGAGCGCTGACAGATGTGGAGCAGTTCGCTGCTCAGTCCGTCGCTCACATCGATCATGGCGGTGGGACGGATGCCGGCAGCGCGTAGGGCGAGAATAATGTCGCGGCGAGCCTCGGGTTTGAGGAACCGCTCGAGCAGGTATTCGCGACCGGAGAAGTCGGGGGCGAAGTTCAGGGCGCGGCGTGCGGCTTCGCTTTTGGCGGCGCGGAGTTGCGAGAGGTAGATGCCCTTTTCGCGCTCGAGCAGGCAGAGTCCGAGATAGGCGGCGCCGAGGTTTCCGCTCACACAAATGAGGTCGGTGTCCTGTGCGCCGTCGCGGCCGCAGATGTCGTCGGGTAGTGCGGTGCCCAGTGCGGTGAGGCTGAGGGTGAGGCCCGTGAGCGAGGCGCTGGTGTCGCCCCCTGCGAGATCGACTTCGTGCTGTTGGCACGCCAAACGGATGCCGGCGTAGAGTTCGTCGACGTCTTCGACGGCAAAGCGCTTGGAGAGCGCCACGCCGGCGAGCAATTGGCGCGGGGTGGCGTTCATGGCGTAGAGATCGGAGAGGTTGACCACCGCGGCCTTGTAGCCCAGGTGGCGCAAGGGCGAGTAGACGAGGTCGAAGTGGATGCCTTCCATGAGCAGGTCGGTGGTGGAGAGGAGCACTTCGCCGGCTTCGGGGCGGAGCACGGCACAGTCGTCGCCGATGCCGCGGAGGGTGTGGGCGTGGAGGGGAGGGAGGGCGGAGGCGATGCGGTCGATGAGCCGAAATTCGCCCAGTTCGGAGATTTGCATGGAGTGGAGACGCGAAAACGGGGGAGGTGGTAGTTGCGAACGGGGCACGCGCGGGGCGGAGGGGCTTAGAAGTAGTAGCCCAGGCCGAGGCGCATGCCTACTTCACTCCCGCCGGTGAAATCGTTGACCGAGACTTTGTAGAACACCTGGGGTTCGATGGCCACATAGTGGTTGAGATAGAAGGTGTAGCCCAGTTCGAGGGGGATGTGAAGGTTGTTGATGTTGGGCGCATGGTGCGAGAATTCGGCACCGGTGCCGATGGAGAGTCCGTTTTGGATGATGTAGTAGCGCAAACCGGCGCCGAGGGTGACGGCATCGTCGTGTTTGCTGTAGTGATTGTAGCCGAAGCTGGCGCGCGCCATGAGGCAGTCGGCCAGGAAGTAGCCGCCGTCGATGTTGATTCCTGCGCGGATGCCGCCTTTGTCGGTGTAGTTGAGGTTGAAGTTCGAGAGTCCGGCGGCGAGATAGCCCGTGCCGGCGTCGAACTGGGCGTGGCTCTTGGTGAAACTGAGCGTGGCGAGGAGAACAAGGAGGGTGAGGAGGCGTTTCATGTGTGGAGAAAAGATGTAGGAGGTGGAGAGGTGATGAGCAAAGGTGGGGGAGGGTGCCGAGGGCTTGCCCGGGGCGTGGCGGCCGGGCGGGCAAGTGAGGCGGCCGGTGGGGTCAGAGCGATTGGAGGCGGGCGATGAGGCGCTGTGCGTGCGCGTCGGCCTTGGCTTCGATGGCGGCCAGTTGGGCGGGATCGGTGCGCAGGGCGTAGGACACGCCGCAGGTGCTTTCGATGCCTGCGAATTCCAGACCGGTGAAGCCGGCGGCGGTGCAAAGGTTTTGCATCATGGCGCTGAAATCGGGGGCGTCGGCGCCTTGGGGGGTGTAGACTTCGGCCGGTGCGCCCGTGGTGAGCGAGAGCAGCAGCTTTTTACCCTTCAGGGCATGGCCGTTTGTGCCGTGCGAGAAGCCGTGGAGCCACACTTCTTCCATCCAACGCTGCAGGAGCGAGGGGATGTTGAACCAGAAGAGGGGGAACTGGAAGACGATCACGTCGGCGCGACGCAAACGATCTTGCTCTGTCGGGACGTCGATGGGCTTGTTGGTGTAGAGCGCATCGAGGCGGAGCACTTCGGCACCGGGGAGTTCGCGCTCGAGGGTGTCGAGAATGCGGCGGTTGGCCACCGAGTTGTGGAGGTCGGTGTGGCCGCTGACGATGAGAGTGTGTAGCATGTGTTGGGTGATAGGGGGATTAGTATTCGCGCCAGAAGGAGGGAACGAAGGGAATGATGAAGGCGAAGATTTCCAAGCGCCCGGCAATCATGAGAAACGAGCTGATGTAGAGCCCGCCGTCGGGGAGTACACTCCAGGAGTCGAGAGGCCCAATCTCATAGCCCAGGCCCGGGCCGACGTTGGAGTAGGCCGAGATGCTCAACCCCAGGGCGTCGAACATGGGAAGCCCCATGATGATGAGCGTACTCACCCCGATGGTGAGGAGCAGAATGAAGAAACAGGTGTAGGCAAAGATGGATTGTACGACCTCGGGCCCGAGGTTGTCTTGATTGATGCGCAGGGTGAGGACGGCGCGCGGGTGGAGAATGCGGCGAAACTCGTTGCGGATGATTTTTACGGCCGTGAGCACGCGCACCACCTTGATGCCGCCGGCCGTACTGCCCGCACACGAGCCGATGACGCACATGATGAGGAGGATGATCCACGTGAGGTGGGGCCAGACGAGGAAGTTTTCGGTGGTGAAACCGGTGGTACTCATCAATGACACGACGTTGAAGAGCGATTCGCGGAAGCCGTGTTCGCTCAGGTCACCGGCTTCGAGCCATTTGCTGAGCGTGATGATCCCGACGGCCAGGAATACGAGGAAAAGGTAGAGGCGGAGTTCTTCGTCGCGCAGGGTTTGACGCCAGCGACGCTTGAAGACGAGGAGATAGAGTAGGGTGAAGTTGATAGAACTGAGCATCATAAACACCACAGAAGCGTACTCTATGAGCGGAGAATGGAAGTAGGCGATGCTGTCGCCGTGGGTGCCGAAGCCGCCGGTTGCGAGGGTGGCGAACGAATAGTTCACGGCATCGAAGAGATTCATCCCGCAGAGATAGTAGGTCAGGGCACAAGCCACGGTGACCAACAGGTAGGTGCTCCACAACCAGTGGGTGGTGGTGGAGACACGCGGGTGAAGTTTGCCCAATTTCAGCCCGGTGGATTCGGCAGAAAAGAGTTGCTGCTCGCCTACCCCGAGGGCGGGAAGCAGAGCCAGGGTGAAAAAGATGATGCCCATGCCGCCAACCCAGTGCGTTAGGCTGCGCCAGAAGAGAATGGAGTGGGGGAGGCCGTCGATGTGATCGAGGGCGGTGGCGCCGGTGGTGGTGAAACCGGACATGGCCTCGAAGAAGGCCGCGGCCACGCGGTCGGTCACGCCACCGGTGAGGAAGGGGAGCATGCCGAATAGGCAATAAACGATCCAAGTCGAGAAGACGACAAGGTAGCCGTCGCGACGGCCGAATTCAGGATTGGCCTTCCGGCTCAAAAGGCTGAGCACAAGACTCGCCACGAGGCAGGCACCAATTGGAATGAGCCAGGTGCGGTGGGCTGATTCGCCGTAATAGAAACTTAGGGCGTAGCAAAGGCCCATGAGCACGGCTTCGAGGAGGATGAGGCCCGAGAGGGCGCGGGCTACGATGCGGAGATTGAGCATTCAATTGAAGTATTTCTCGAGACGGCGGAATTCATTTTTCAAACAGAAGAGCACTACTACGTCGCCGGTGCGGAAGGTCGTGTCGCCGTTGGCCATGTAGCCCACGCCGTCGCGCACATATCCGCCGATGTTCACGCTGGGCGGGAGGTTGAGCTTGGCGACCGGCTTGCGAGTGATGCGCGTATTCTCGTGCACCTTGTATTCTATCACGTCGGCATTGGCCACATCGAAACTCTTGATGCTTTCCACGTCGGCTTTCAAGAGCATTCTGTAAATGTGTGCGGCGGCAAATGCTTTTTTGTTGATGATGGAACCGATGTCCAACTGCTCGGCCATGGCGATATAGTCCGTGTTTTCGACCATGGCAATGGTTTTCAGCACGCCCATGCGGCGGGCGGCGAGGCAAGAGAGGATGTTGGTCTCCGAATTTTGGCTGGCGGCGACGAAAACTTCGGCGTGGCTCACGTTTTCGTCCTGCAGTGCGCGAATGTCGCGCCCGTCGCCGTTGAGCAAAAGGAACTTCGGATTGGTGATGGCGGCGGAGATGGCGTCGAACTTTGACGGGTCGCGCTCGAAAACTTTCGCCTTGATGTGGTGCGGAAGCGTGTTGACACTGTGAATCACCGTGTCGGCGGCTCCCATATAGAACACACAGTGGGTCTCGGGCCCGTGGGCTTTGCCCAGCAGTTCGCGAACGAAGTTGACATGTGAGGGGGTGGTCATGACAAACACTAGGTCGTCTTCTTCCAAACAGTCGTTTCCGTGCGGAATGAGGGTGGCGCCACCGCGTTTCACCGCGGTGATGTGGAACGGGTCGGAGGGCGAAGCGATTTCAGACAGGGGGCGATTGAGAATGTCGACGCCGCGACGCACTTTCACGGCGAAAAGCAGGAGTTTCCCGTCCTGTACCTCCCACCACTGGCGAGCCCAAGGCCGAACGATGAGGTGATTGATTTCGGCGGCGGCGAGCATCTCGGGATAGATCACACTATCGATGCCGACGGTGTGAAAAAAATCCTCATAGTCGCGGGCGGTGTACTCGGCGTTGTCGACGCGCGCCACGCACTTGCGGGCTCCGAGCTTCTTGGCCAGCATGCAGCAAGTGATGTTGCGGCTCTCGTCGGGCGTGACGCCGATGAAGAGGTCGGCGCCTTTGACGTTGGCTTCCTGAAGTTGGGTGATCGAACCGGGCGAGCCGCAGAGTGTGAGGATATCGACGCACGAGGAAACGCTGTTGAGGCGTTGTTGCTGTTCGTCGATGAGGGTTACGTCGTGTCCGTCCTTGAAAAGGAGTTTGGCTAAGTGGCTGCCGATCTCGCCGGCGCCGGCTATTACGATGCGCATGGGAAAAAATGGATGAAAATGGGGCGCGGAGCGCCGGTGGTGCGCCGGTGGCGACGCCGGGCGGCCGGGAAATCGGCGGGCGTCGGGGCGCAGGTGGAAAAGAGGGGGAGCGACGGCCTCAGGAGTGCGGGGCGTCTGTCGAGGTGAGGGCTTCGACGAAGGCGCGGGCGAAACTTTCGCTGTCCATGCCGCAGTCGGCGCGCTGCAAAGCCACGCTGCCGTGCTCAATGAAGCGGTCGGGCAGTCCGAAGCGCCGGAGCGGCACGGTGATATTGCGGTCGGAGAGCAGTTCGAGCACGGCCGAACCGATGCCGCCTTCGCGGGCGCCGTCCTCGATCACGATGAGGTGGCGGTGGCGGCGCGATACATTTCTAATG
>CAJPJR010000026.1 GCA_905369775.1 Prevotellaceae bacterium UBA1746 | reverse complement strand
ACATAGTAGTTACTCGCATCTTCTGTATTGAGTTTGAAATTTCTTCTTGGATTAAGCCCAGTTCTCAGATGTACACACACTTCCCCGAGCGTTTTCCATTCCACTTGTCCTTTGAGGTCATCGCGGAGCGCGAAATCAAGCAACCGATTTCGATAGAAATCATATTGCTTGTTTCGCGCCTCCAGCTCCGCCTCCAGCTCCGCCTCCAGCTGTGTGAACTTGTCGAGAATCTCCACAATGCGTGCTTGTACGCGGAGAGGGGGAATGGGGAAGTGTAGTTCCATAAGTTGCTGTGTATCGACGGAAGGGAAGTTTCCAATGATTGTGTGCTTCTTGCACCATTCGTCGATGATGAAGAAATAGTAAAAGGCAAACTTTGGGAGTAGAATGTTCTTCAACTCCTCTTTGATTTCAAAGTTGGTGAAGCGTTGATTCGTTAAGGCATCTTGCAGCAGCAATGCGTGTTCACCAATTGTGGCAGAAGTGGCAAGAATGATAGAATTGGCTTTGAATAAGCCATTTCGTTTTACGGCTTGGGGCGTTATGTGTAAAGCCGAATCGTATAAAATTCTTCCATTGGCTCGAATGTCTTCCATACGAAACCAAGGAATAGTACCATCTGTCCAAAACTCTTCATTTGCTTTTGACGGAGTGTACCCATTACGTGTGTGAAACACCTCCCCGAGCGTTTTCCACTCCACTTTTTCCCCGTCGAGGAGGCGTTCGAGAAAGGGGAGGGTGGGGGCGGAGGAAGCGGAGGGCATGGCGGGGCAAGATGGGAGGGTGAAAAAGAAGAATCAGCAACGTCCGCACGGCAGGGGAACAGCACGCGGGCGGCGTACGGCGAAGATACAATTTTTTCGCGAATCGCGCGGCAAAGCGGCACGGCTTTTTGGCACACGGCGCGGCGAGCGCAAAATGTGAACAAAACTGCAAAACGGGCGGCGCACCCGGTGACGGAAAGCGCTGCCCTCGCGCGTGCGCGTGTCCGTCGGTTTTCGTTTTTTCCCTTCACCGCTTCACCCACCTGCCGCAATGCGTTGTGCACCACCGCGTTAGGGGTGAAGACTTTGGGGTGCGCACCTTCACCTTTCCTTCACCCGCGGCTTCACCGGAGCGTTAGCAGGAATTGGCCAATTTCGCGCCTCACCCGTTGCGCCTGCTGCCCACGGCAACGGCCGCCGTGTGGAAGTGTCGATCGAGGTGAAGGCGAAAATGCAAAGTCTTCACCCACAATGGTCAGATAGTCAGCGCATTGCGCGGGGTGGGTGAAGCGGTGAAGGGAAAAAACGAAAAGTGGCTGACGGGGGCGCGATACGCACGCGCGAGGGACAGCACACTTCACCCCCGCGGAGGGGGCTACCCACCCACCGAACGAAAAAAGCGCGGGCGAACGACGAAAAAACTGGGGGGCGGAGGCGAAAAACGCGCAACTTTTCGACCTCACGAGGCGCGGCGGGAACAAAGGTGCGGAGCACGGCGGACTACCGTGGGCCGATGCAAAAAAAGCGGGCGGGCGGCGGCAGAATCGCGGAGGATTTCGTAACTTTGCTCCGCAAACGGGACATGCCCCCGAGCGGCGCCGCCTTTCGGTTTCACCGCTCCGACCGGCCGCCCCAATGCGACGAGACCCTCCCCCCCTCGCCTGTCACCTTAAAACGGCCGTGAGGCTGATATTCCCCCGACTATGAATGCCTTTTCCTCCCTCCTTTCTTCGCTCCCTGCTGCCCACGGCGGTTATCTCGGCCAGACGATTGCCCTGGCGGTGGCCGTCTCCTGGACGGTGTGCGCCCTGCTGAGCGAAACGGTGAGCCGTCGTCTCGGTGCGCACGTGGTGAACGTGCTGCGCATGGTGCTCTCGTTGCTCTTCATCGGCGCGCTGCTGTGGGTCTGCACCGGTTCGCCCCTCCCGCCGCGGGCCGATGCCACCACCTGGGGCTGGCTCTTGGCTTCGGGGCTGGTGGGCTATGTGTTCGGCGACTATTGCCTGTTCAACGCCTATTTGCTCATCGGTTCGCGCTTCGGTCAACTCTTCATGACCCTCGCGCCGGCGGTTTCGGCCGTGGCGGGGTGGCTCTTGCTGGGCGAGCAGCTCTCGGCGCAGGCCGTGGCGGGCATGGCGGTGACGACCACGGGCATTGCGGTGTCGATTCTCGGCCGCGGGGCGCCCGAAGGGGAGAACGAGGGGCGGCGCCGGCGCAAAGTGCGCCTCAATCTCCCGACGCGCGGCGTGCTGCTGGGCATCGGTGCGGGAGTGGGGCAGGGCTTGGGGCTGACGCTCTCGGCCGTGGGGCTCCACCACTATGCGGCGGACTGGGCGCATGGGGCGGCCTCGACGGCACCGGCTGCGGCCGAGCACCTGCGCTGGCTCCTGCCGTTTGCGGCCACGCAGATGCGTGCTGTGGCGGGGTTGCCGGGCTTTCTGCTCATTCTCTTCTTGGCGGGCAAGGGCGGGGCGCTGCGCCGTGCCTGCACCGACGGCCGCGGTTGGCTGCTCATGGCGGCCACGGTGGTGTTCGGCCCCTTTGTGGGGGTGTCGCTCTCGCTCATGGCCACGCAATACACCTCGACGGGGGTGGCGATGACGATCATGTCGCTCTCGCCCGTGCTCATCCTCTGGCCGGCGCATGTGCTCTTCGGCCAGCGCGTGACGCGCCGCGAAGTGCTCGGCGCACTCATCAGTGTGGCGGGCGTGGCCTCTTCTTTGTGTGAGGGGGGACGAAAATATCCCGGGAACTTGTGGCCGCTCCCGATGCCGAATGGAGCAGACGGCCACCGATGTATTGCTTTGTGGCCGATGGAAATCGGTGGTTCACTAACTTAAAACAGAATAGATAGGATGACAGTTGTTTCTCAATCAGACCGCATCACGGATATGCGTCGCCGTTTTGACGACGTGGAAGATTTTATTTGCTGGGGCGAAATAGCCGAAGCCTATTTCGATCGCAGTGCGTCTTGGTTCTATCACAAACTCAATGGGCATGACGGCAACGGCCGACCGGACGGCTTCACCCGATCGGAAGCCGAACAACTGCGCGGCGCGTTCTTGGACTTGGCCGAACGGCTGCGCAAAACGGCGGAGCAACTCGAATTCTGAGCGCGTGCGCTGCCGTACACACCAATTCCCCCTCGTGCCTTTGGGCGCGAGGGGGAATTTTTGTGTGGGGAGGTGGGCGTGTGATAAGAATGTGACGGAAGAGGAGGGAGAAGTGTATCTCTTGGTAAGCAACTTGGTAAGAGTTTCCTTGCTGAGAATGGTAATCTTTTGTTCTTCAGATGCTTTGATGGCTGAGTGAGCGATAACTTCGAAAGCGGTTATCTTGGTAATGTCGAAGTGGGGTTCTTGTCCTCCATTGTCTGTCATCAAGCGTTTGACGCGACTAATACCGCGGTTGAACCGCACAGTTGCCGCATCATTCCAAATGGCCGGCTGAACCCTCTTTGCTTGTGAGGCTATTGTTTTCCTAAGATGCTGTTGACAAGCCGATAGACTCTGGTACCCACAGACTGAGGCCACCTGTCATTGGGATTGCTGTCCAACTTGCTTGCTCTTTCGATAGCCTTTTCAATTTCGGGGAGAAGTTTTGTCGCGTCGTATTGTGATTCGCGATAGCTGCCCATGAGCTCACGAAGCCTTTTCTTTGTCCAAGTGTCGCCGTTGCGTTTGGTTTTCTTGTTCTCGGACAAACCCTTCCTGTCTGCTTCTGCATACTGTGCTACATCTTCAAGATGCAGAATGAGCCATAGCTCAAAACAGGGGTTACTGACGCAAAAAAAGTAACGTTCGTGCTGTGAACACTTCTGAGCTACACCGGAAAGCATTTGCTCCGTCCACTGGTCTTTGTCAACAACCGCCCATAACTGATCGTCTTCATCCATATCATATTTTGCAGCAAAGTCTTGAATCTGACGATAGACATGCTCCGGACTGGACTCATTAGAATCTCTTCGCAAGACCTCGATCTGTACACCGGAGGCATGCAAGGAAGCCTTCATCTGTTCGAAGTAAATGTTCTCGGTTTCCTTACCTTCTGCCGCAATGACTACAAGGCGACCGGATTTGCCCCCTTCCGGGCGCTCAAAGCTCTTACGCTTTCTCATAGCTCACCATTTTAGGTTGTTGATAGGTGCAAAAAAGGGTATTGCACCATACCTACCTTGAAGATACCCTTTGCGAATGTTTTCTCTCGGTTTGTACTCCGCAAGAGAGGTGAAATGAGACGCTCCATCTGTAGCTTTCTCTACAAACCACACCTCGTCGGCACGAATCAGATCCAAGTTAAGCAGATTGGATTCGTGGGTGGAGAAGATAAGTTGAGTGTCTTTGTCTGCTTTGAGGTGTCTGAAGTAATACTCAAGTATCTTCTGAGAAAGCATAGGATGCATACTTCTATCAATTTCGTCTATCAGATAGACGGCATCATTCAGACGCAAATCAATGAGCATAGGGATGAAATCCATGATCCTTATAGAACCATCTGACTCCTCATTCATCTCAAATGCAACCTCTGTGTCACCTTCACCTTTGTGGATTGTGTTCTGCTTATAGATGGTCGTTGCACCATTTTCATCAGATTCGAAGAAGTAGATTGCAGAACCGGATGGAGAAGCTACAACAATGCCTTTACCGGGTTCTGCTTCCGAGAGTAGGTCCGTTACCAGTTCCTTGGGTAATTCTATATTTTCCTTGGTCACCTTAACGCGTCGTATGTCAACAATACCGGTATTGAAATAATCAAGAAGTGATTTTGTGGCATCAGCAAATTGCTTATCTTTTTCCACACGGATTGACAGCCCTTCGAACTTTGTTTTTGGGAAGATGATTTTTAGATTCTCTTTCATCCAGCGATAGACCTCACTGATTGCACCGATGCCTTTACCGTTTCGCTTGATGTATTCAGAAAGAAAGCTGTCGCTCTTTGGAGTACTCTTGCTGATGAAGCCCACAAGCTGCTTTTCCTCTTCGTTGGCCGTGTTGGTGCCAAAGGTGAAACAGTTGCCATCGGCCACCACTTTGCGTGTATAGATCTCCGTGTCTGAACGACTGTTGATCTCGAACAACCATTCTTCAACCAGACCTTTCACAGAGAATTCAACGCCATAGGCGTAGTATTTCCCACCAACCTTGATTTCCATTTCAACCTTAGAAGGCTTATTCTCTAAAGTCGAAAGCTTAAAAGGCTCCAATTCGTTCTTGGGGACACCCCCCAAAGCGATCTTCTGAAGAAGGGAAACTGCCTTAATGATGTTGCTCTTACCGGAGGCATTGGCACCATATATGATACCTGCTTTGAGTACAGAAATATCATCACGCTTTTTTGCGCGACAAACCTGTTCCGGATGCTTATCGCTTTTACCTGCAACGAAACTGATTTGAGCTTCTTCTTTGAACGAGAATAAATTCTCAACTGTTACTCTTAATATCATGTGATGACATATTGTTACTTGTTTGAGTTGCAAATGTAGTCAATCTAGTCGTGGTTTCCAAGGTTCCTGTCAAATACTTGCAGGAAATATGTGTGAA
This sequence comes from Prevotellaceae bacterium UBA1746, assembly GCA_905369775.1. Classification (GTDB taxonomy): domain Bacteria; phylum Bacteroidota; class Bacteroidia; order Bacteroidales; family Bacteroidaceae; genus Alloprevotella. Next base: position 22,364 of record CAJPJR010000026.1, on the reverse strand, counting down.
CTCGTGTGCGCTCACTTCCTCAAAGTGCACAGCGCAAGATCGTAGATTACTCCGGACAGCAGGCATGTCAAGTCTTGTTGTTCGCTAAAAGTTTAGATGCTGCAAATTGGGCGTTCTGATTTCTGCTAAATAGGTTGTTTCATTTTACTTCATCGAAAGTCCCCCTCTCTTTCTGTTCTTCGCAAGCGCATTCTCGCGGGGCGCCGGCGCCTTGCACGGCAAGAAGTGAAACGCACCACTCCCCCTCGTGCCGTTGGGCGCGAGGGGGAGTGGTTGAATTGGGGAGGGCGAGGGGAGATCCCCTCGGCGGGTGTTATTTCACGTTATTGAGCGTGACGAGGAGGCGACGCGTGCCGGTGGCCGAAACCTTGTCGGGCGCGAGTTCGAGCGTGTCGACAGCCGTTTTTTCGGAGGTGAGCAGGCTGTGGTTGACCTTCACTACCAATTCGGCGGTGGTGCTGCCGTCGGCGAAGTGCACGAGGGTGTCGGGCAGGTAGCTGGCGTGCAGCGTGTCGGCCTTCACGCGAACGGCTACCGTGGCGGCACCCTTCGACGTGCCGCGAAGCAGCGTGACGGTGTATTGGTCGAGCGGGCGTGCAGTGACAAAGTTGAAGCTGCGCGTGCTGTGCAAGAAGCTGTATTTGTCGGTTTGGGTGGACGAGGAGTCGGTCCACGACGGATCGTCGCTGCACGACACGGCGGCGGAGGCGGCGAGAAGGCCGGCGGCGAGGAGGGGGAGAATATGGAGTTTCATTGTGTGAGCGAGTGAAAAAAATGATCCGGGGGCTGCGGAACGAGGGATGAGCCCCCGGATCGAAACAAACACTTAGATGAAATGGAAAAGCGAGTGGGCGCCCGGCCGCATCAATTGTTGAGAGGCACGGGTTGCGGCTTGCTGCCGAGCGGGTTGTAGTCGCCGTCTTTCACGGCCTTGTTGGCTTCGCGTTCCTTCTGCGGGACGGGAATGAGCATCACGGGGGAGTTGGCCGGGACGTTGTAGTTGACTTCCTGCAGGAAACCGCAGTCGCGACGGTCGATGCCTTTGCCGAGACGCAACAGGTCGAAGTAGGAGAAGCCTTCGCCCCAGAGTTCCACGCGGCGCTGCATCCACACGGCCTCTTGTACGGCTTCGGGGGTGGTGGCGGTCAGCGTGTAGGCGGGATCGCGATAGGTCTTGACGAAGTCGGTGAGCACCTTGGCACCTTCGGCGGTTTGACCGCTCATGGCGAGGGCTTCGGCCTTGATGAGGTACATCTCTTCGACGCGCATGAGCAGCAGATCCTGAGCGCTGATGGACTGGTTGGGCACGCTCTTGTAGGAGTCGAACTTCACGTTGGTGAAGGGCGCTGCACCGATCTCGGCCAGGTAGCCGCGCTGGGCACGGTTGAGGTTGGGCGATTCGCCCTTGGCGTCGAGGAACCAGCCTTTGCGCACGTCGGTGGAGGGGATGGAGGCGTAGAGCTTGGTGTTGATGCCCTTGGTGGCGCCGACCATCACGTAGCCGTAGGCGAAGGTGCACATGTGCGAGGCCCAGTTGACGACGCCCGAGGTGACCACGGGGTCGGTCTCTTCGATCTTGATGCCCCACATCCAATCGTTTTCGCTCATGGAGGTGAAGGTGGGGTGGCTCACGGCTTCGCGAGAGGCGGGGGTGATGCCTTCGGCGGCAGCGGCGGTGATGGCTTGGTCGGCGGCAGCGGCGGCATCGGCCCAGCGTTGCTGTACGAGGGCGACGCGAGCCCGGAGGCCGTAGACTACGGCGAGACTGACGAAGCGACGGTCGCTGCGCTCGGTGTCGGTGGACTGGAGATTGACGAGCGCGGAGTCGAGGTCGGTGTTGATGCGCTGATAGACGGCTTCGACGCTGGAGAGGGGGAGACCTTTCTTCTCGGACTCGGCTTGGTTGTCTTCGGTGATCACGGGCACGCAGTTGGCCTGCTCATGGCCCTTGTAGGTGAACTGGAAGCTTTGGGCGAGGGTGAAGTAGTCGAAGGCGCGAACGGCCTGAGCCTGGGCGCGGTTGAAGCGGGTGACGGGGTTGGTGTCGTCGCTCTTGACGGAGGCGAGCAGGGCGTTGCAGGCCTTGATCTGGTCGTAGCAGTTGCTCCACACCACGCGGGGGAAGCGATCGTAGACGTGGTTGTCGTCGAGCGTGGTCTCGGCACCGAACCAGTTGTAGCCGTTGGTGGTGCAGGTCACGTCGGCGCCGCGGCAGTCAAAGCCGAGCAGGACGGAGCCGTAGCCGAAATCGAGGTGGCCTTTGGAGGTGGCTTCCAAGCGAGAGAAGATGCTCATGACGCCATTGACAGCTGCGGAGGCGCGCTCGGGGACGCGGCGATAGAGTTCCGCTTTTTGAGCTTCGGTGACGGTGTCGCCTTGCGGGGCGGTGTCGAGATCGGTGCAGCCGGCGAGGGCGAAGAAGGGGAGCAGGCCGAGCGACAACCGGCCCCATTGATATAGTGATTTCATTGTGAAGCGGTTTTGGGAAGGATTAGAAAGTGAGTTTCACGCCGAAGGAGACGGTGCGCACGGCCGTGTAGGAGTTGGCGTAGACAGCGGTCTGGCTCTGGCGCGGGTCGATGCCCTGGCGGGCGGCGAAGAGTGCGAGGTTGTCGGCGGCGGCATAGAGGCGAGCCGAGGCGAGCTTGGCGTGGCGCACGAGGTGGCGCGGCAGCGTGTAGCCCAGCGTGACATTGTTGAGCGAGAGGTAGTCGGACGACACGAGCCAGCGGGTGGAAGTGGCGTCGGCATTGCTGTCGCCGGCATCGAGACGCGGCACATCGGTGTGCTGATTTTGCGGGGTCCAGGCACGGGCGATGTCCTTGTGCCAGTTTTGACCGGCGTTTTCCGCCTTGACGTGCATGAGGTCTTGGTAACCTTGGTCCATCACCTTGCCGCCGAGCTGGAAGGAGGCCGAGACGGAGAGGTCGAAACCGAAGGCTTCGAGCGTGGAGCTGAAACCGCCCGTGACGGTGGGCAGGAGGTTGCCCATGGCATGACGTGCGTTGGCGTAGGCATCGTCCCAGTCGTCGGTGAGCACGCGAGAGGTGGCGCCCGTCTTGCTGTCTTTGTTCACGGTCCAATACATGGCCTTACCCGTGACGGGGTCGACGCCGCCGTATTCCACGAGGTTGAGTTGGAACATGTTCTGCCCTTCTTGGTAGAGGCGCGAACCGCTCTTGATGCCGTCTTTGGCGAAGTCGGGGTGGAGCTTGAGAATCTTGTTGCTCAGGAAGGTGGCGTTGGCGGCAACGGTCCACTTGAGGCGGCTGTTGTGGAGCACCACGGAGTTGAGGTCGATTTCGACACCGCTGTTGCGCATCGAACCGATGTTCATGGGCATGGTGGCGTAGCCGTTGGAGAGGGCCACGGGCTTGTTGTAGAGCATGTCGCTGGTCTGGCGGTTGAAATATTCGACCGAACCGGCGAGCTTGCCGTTCCACAGGCTGAAGTCAACACCCACGTTGAACGAGTTGCTCTTTTCCCACGTGAGGTCCTTGTTGCCTTTGTAGGTCAGGGTGGCATCGGCGAGCATGCTGTTGGCGCCCGTCACCTTGTACTGGTCGATGTAGGCGTAGTTGTTGCCGATGGCGTCGTTGCCCTGCTGGCCGAACGAGGCCTTCACCTTGAGGAGGTCGACCCAGCGGTAGGGTTTCATGAACGATTCCTTGGCCACGTCCCAGGCGCCGGAAAGGCTCCAGAAGTTGCCCCAGCGGTGGTCGGGGTGGAAGCGCGAAGAACCGTCGCGGCGGAAGCTGAAGCTGGCGAAGTACTTCTCGGCCCAGTCATAGTTGACGCGACCGAAGAAACCGGCGGTGGAGTATTCGCCGTATTTACCGTAACCCTTGCGCTGGTTGATGGTGTTGTTCACCGCCCAAACGCCGTCGCGATAGAGATATTGGCCGTTGGCGGAGAGTTCTTCGGTGTGGCGGTCGTAGCGCTCGAAACCGAGGAGGAAGTCGGCGCTGTGCAGACCCCACGATGTCTTGTAGGTGGCGAGATACTGCTGGTTGAGGCTGCGCATCTGCACGAGGCTTTGAGCGGCTTCACCACCGGAATTGGCCGACTGGCCGACGAGGGGAGATCTGGCGTCGTGCTCGCGGGTGTTGTCGACCGTGAGACCCAAAGAGGCCGTGAGCGTCAAGCCCTTGAGGGGCATCACATTGGCATACCAGCGACCGGTGAAGAGATCGGTGAGGAATTCGTGGAGGTTGTTGGTCAGGTCGCCCACGGGGTTGGAGAGCGACATGAAGTTGCGCTTATAGGGCACGTTCTGTCCGTCGCCGTAGTCGAAGATCTGCTGGCCGGTGGTGGGATGGTGGGTGAAGCTGCCGTCGGGGTTGCGCACATACATGGGATAGACGGGAGCCATGCTGTTGGCGATGTAGAAGGCGTTGCCCGAGCTGGTGGCTTCCTTGTTGGTCTGCTCTTCGGGGTAGGCGCTTTGGGCGTAGGAGTAGCCGAGGTTGGCACCGATCTTGAGCCACGACTTGGCCAGATAGTCGGCATTCAGGCGAGTGGAGTAGCGCTTGTAGCCGGAGTTGTCGATGATACCCTCGTCGTTGAGGTAGCCGCTGCCCCAGTAGTAGTTGAAGCGCTCGTTGCCGCCGGAGACGCTGAGATTGTATTCCTGACGGGTGTTTTGACGGAAGATTTCTTTCTCCCAGTTGTCGGGGCGAAGGAGGTTGAGGGGGTTGCCCTGCTTGTCGCGCACCATGTAGCCGAGGGTGGCGCGGGGGTTGAAGTTGCCGTTGGCGTCGAAGAGGAGTTCGCCTTCGGGGGTGGAGAAGACGGGGTAGCCGAGGGCCTTCTGGATGCGCGGGTTGGTGCGCTGGGCGGCGCGCTCGGCGCTGAGGCCGTTGTTGTAGATGTCTTGGTTGTAGAGACTGTGGTAGAGGTAGGTGACGTAGTCCTTGGCGTCGCGCACCACGTCGTAGTTGGGGATTTCGCGCGAGTTCACGCCCCAACGGCCTTCGAATTGCACTTTGGCGTCGCCCGACTTACCTTTCTTGGTGGTGATGAGCATCACGCCGTTGGCACCGCGGGCACCATAGAGGGCGGCGGATGCGGCGTCCTTGAGCACCGAGACGTTCTCGATGTCGTTGGGGTTGATGGAGGAGATGTCGCCGTCGTAGGGCACGCCATCGAGCACGATGAGGGGGCTCATGGTGGCGTTGATGGAGCCGAAACCGCGGACGCGGATGGTGGCGGAGGTGCCGGGCTGGCCGTTGTTGCTGGTGGTCTGCACACCGGCCACGGTGCCGTTGAGGGCGCGCGAAACGTCGGAGACTTGACGATTCTCGAGTTTCTGGGCGCTCATCGTGGCGGCAGAACCCGTGAACGAGGCTTTCTTCGCCGTGCCATAGGCCACGACGATGGCTTCGTTGAGGTTGGAGTCGTCCCATTCGAGCACTACATTCATCGTGCCGTTTTTGCTAATCTCCATCGTGCGGGGCTTCATGCCCACGTAGGCGATCGTGATCGTTTTGGTGCCGGCGGGCACTTTGGCTAACGAGAAATTTCCTTTACCGTCGGTGAGGGCCACGGTGCGGGTGCCGATGCGTACTGCTGCGTTGACGATGGGGGTGCCTTCGCTGTCGGATACGTGACCCAACACGGCCGTCTGCGCCATCGCTACGCCGCTCATCAAGAGCGCTACGCCGAGTGTGACTGACTTCTTGTTCATACTTGTAAATATCGTTTGGATTGCTGTTCGATGTTCGAGCGCGGAAAACGCCTTTGCGGACGATTGAAATGCCGTCGCCGGTTTTTGCCGCTGTATGTATTTGCAAATATAGGATTCTACACACTTTTGACAAAGGAACGCGTCGAAAAATGAACTCCGTGCGCGGTGTTTTAACTTATTAGCGTACGAAATGTAAGTTCTAACTTAGCAATTCTGCCCTACTGTAATTGGCTTTGTGCGCAGGTGGTGTTCTTTTGCTTTACGTTTGCGCGGTTTGTGCGCTTAAAAGTGGAATTGTGTGCGATGGCGGGTGGTTTTATGAGATTTTTGGCGTGTGTGAACTAAATGGGGGAAGATTTTTCGCCGAAAGGTGGGTGTGCGGGTGAATATAATGTTGTTATGCGATGAAATATGCTTATTTTTCGTCGATGGGACGATTATTTTTCAGTGTTCTGCGCGGTGGAGGTGACGAAATGGGGTGTGAGGGTGCAAAAAGCGGGCAGCCACAGCGAAGTGGCTGCCCGCTTGGGCTATGAGTGGGCGCGGGTGCGCCGCGAAAGTTCGAATCAGCGAAGGACGACTTTGCCTTGCTGCACGAGGACACCGCGGGTGCTGTGGCCGACACGGCGACCGGCGAGGTCGTAGGTGGCGGTGCTGCTTGCGGTTTGGGCGCTGACACCGGCCACGCTCGTGGTGAGGTTGGAGGTGACGGGGAGGATGGTGAGGGTCGAACCTTTGTCGGCACCGCCGTTCCAGAAGGCGAGTTTGCTGTTGCGGTTGTTCACCTTGTTGGCTTCGTATTTGTCTTCGTACATGTAGGCGTAGGCGGGACCGCTTTTGCCCAGGTCTTTGGAGTCGGCGAAGCGCCAAACGGACGAATAGCCTTGGGGAATGGAGCCGACGGGTTGCAGGGTGGGAAAGGAGCTACCGCCTTTGTCGTTGCCCATGTTGGTGGGAGCAGCGAGGACGTAGCCTGTGCCGGCTGCGAGGTTGTAGATGCGAAAGCCCTCGGCGTTGTTGCCCACGAAGCACCAGAGTTGTTTGCCGTCTTCGGGATTCACTTCGGTGTCGGTGAGTTCGAGCGTTTGCTTCGTGTTGTTGGCTTTGAGCACGTAGCCTTCTTGGCCGATCTGCATGGAGTACCACTGCGAATCGTGGGCGAACTTGCCGTTGACGAGGGTGGCGGGGGTGAAACGCGAATACCATTGGGGCGCGGCTTCGGGCTTGTAGGTGCCGGTCTCGATGAAGAGGCCTTCGAGGTCGACATTGCCGTCCATCCATTCGGCGGGGAGGGTGAAGGTGTTGTCGGCGTTGAAGATGCTGCGCGGAACGCGAATGGTTTGCCACTGCACGTTGTCTTTCGAGAGGCTGTCGGCGGTGAGGTGGTAGCCGTGCTTGACGATGACACCGGCGTATTCAAAGCCGTCGGCGGGGTTCATCTTGATGGTGAAGGGTTGGCCGAAGGGGGCTTTGAAGCTTTCGAGCTTCTGACCGTCGGTGGTGATGATTTCGCCGTTGAGGTTGTGCTGCGTGACAACGGCGTGCTCACCATGTACGTTGAGACGGATGTCGACGAAGGCACCGCCGTGCTTGAGCACGTCGGCGGATCCGAGGGGATCGTTGTTGTCCCAGTCGATCTTGTAGCGCAGGCGGTAGATGCCGGGGGCGAGGTCGGCGGGAACGGTGAAGGGGCGCGGCGCGATGGTGTTGCCGTTGCTCACGGTTTGGCCTTCGCTGTTTTTGCCTTTATAGTAGGAGTAGCTGACCAGTTCGGTGTCGGGATCGAATTTGCCGTCTTGGTTCTTGTCGAGGTAGACGTAGCTGTGCATCCACGTGCCGTTGTAGGTGACGGAGGGGGTGACGACGTCGCCGGCCTTGGCGAAGAACTCGGCGTTGCCGGCGTCGGTGTAGACGGTGCGCGGCGTGGGGACGTTGTAGACTTGCTGTTTGCCGTCGACGCTGAGTCGGACGATGTCGAGGTGACGGTCGGTGCGCGTGTAGGCTTGCTTCTTGTCGACGGAGATGGGGTAGTAGCCGGTGATGAGCGACGGTGCGGGGCTGTCGTTCACGCTGACATTGTCGATGTAGGCGGCGAAGTCTTCGGTGAGATCGTGCGGGCTTTCGCAGTGGGGCACGATGACAAGGCTGTGGATTTGCACGCCTTCATTGCCGGCGGCGGGGAGTACGATTTCTTGCCAGCGATCGGCTTCGAGGGAGCTGCCGGTGATTTGGGCGAACTGCACCACTTCGTCACTTTGGCCGGGGCGGTCTTTGCGCTTGCCGAGGCCGATGATCATGGCGCGGCCGGCTTTGGGCGTGTGGATCCAGGCATGGACGTATTTGGGCGTGGGGGTGAGGTCAAAGGGCTGGTTGAGCGTGATGCGGGCGCCGAAGGTGTTGGAACCGTAGCGCGAACGCTGCACTGCGAGCACTTTGGCCGAGGGATTGACGGGGGTGCCGTCGATGGGATTGAGTTCGCCGGTGGTGGGATTGCTCAGGAGGGCACAGTTGCCGGTGAGGGCGCCGGTGCGGAAGGGCGAGGCTTCCCAGGTGTCGAATACACCGAGGGATTGCCAGGCAGTGCTTTCGAAATCGAGGGTGGGAAGGGTGACGGTTTGGGCGGAGGCGGCAAGCGGCAAAGCCAGTGCAGCCACGGGGAGGAGATGTTGAAGTTTCATTGTGGATGGGCTTTACGCTGGGATTAGTAAATGGCTACGCTCTTGAGCAGAGGGCAGGCTTTGGCATCTTCGATGGTGATGCGCAAACCGACGGCGCGGGTGCCTTGGTCGTAGCTGTGTTCGGTGTTGCCGTTGAGGGGGATGATGCGCTTGTAGCCGATGGTGGTGGTGGCGATGTTGCCGCCGGTGGGTTTCCACGTGGTGCCGTCTTCGGTGACTTCGAGCTTGAACTTCTTGACGCGCTGTCCCTTGGCGACGAGTTCCATGAGGTCGACGTAACGGAGGGTTTGCGGGCTGTCCCACGTGAAGGTGAGGGTGGCCTGCTTGGTGCCGTCGTTCGTGGCCCAGTAGGTGGTGGTGTTGCCGTCGAAGAGGTTGCGCACGTCGTAGTTGCGGCCGGCGCCTGCGGCGCGGGTTTCGCTGGCTACGACTGTGGCGGTCTTGGCCAGGTCGGTGCCGAAGCGCTGCTTGAGGAGGTCGCCGAGTTGCGTCATGGCTTTGACGGTGGCGGTGGGCAGGGCGCCGGACTGATCGGGCGGGAGGTTGAGGATGAGGGTGGCGTTGCGACCAACGGTTTCGAGGTACATTTGGAACAGGCGTTCGGGCGAAGAGGGGGCTTCGCCGCTGTGCCAGAACCAACCTTTGTTGGTGGCTTTGGCGTCGCTCTCGCCGGGGTGCCAATACCAGCCGTCGATGTTACCGCTTGTGCCGTTGCCCATGCACCAGTTGGTTTCACCGGCCCAGCCTTGTTCGTTGCCGATCCAGCGGGCTTCGCCGCCGACGCCCCACATCACACAATCGGGGAGGATCTTGTGGACGGAGTCGCGGAGGTTGGGCACGTCGTAGTAGACATCGGCGTCGCCCACGTTGATGGTCTTGTTCTGACCGCCATAGTAACCGTTGCCACCGTTGGCGCCGTCAAACCACATTTCGAATTGGTCGTTGCCGTATTGGGCGGCTTCGAGACATTGGCGAAGGAAGACCTCTTTTACATAGCGATCGGTGCCGTAGAGGGCGGAGTTGCGATCCCACGGCGAGATGTAGAAGCCATATTTCATGTTGAGCTTGCGCGCAGCTTCGGCGAAGTCTCGGGGGATGTTGGTCTGCTTGGCGTTGGGGTTGGAGGAGGAGGTGGCGTTGTGCGTGGTGGTGGCGGTGGGCCAGAGGCAGAAGCCGTCGTGGTGCTTGATGACGGCGATGCCGCCGCGCATGCCGGCGTCTTTGGCGGCCTGGAGCCACTGTTCGGGGTTGGGCACACGGGTGGGGGCGAAATGGTTTTCGTTTTCGTCGCCGTTACCCCATTCCAAACCGGTGTAGGTGTTCATGCCGTAGTGGAAGAAGGCGTAGAATTCCGTTTCCTGCCATTTGAGTTGGCGGGGCGAGGGGACGGGATGCACGGGGGCCGGTTCGTTGTCCGGGTTGGCGAGGGTCTGCTGTTGCAGGTGGAACTCGCTTTGGGCGTGGGCCGAAAGCGGGAGACCGAGGCAGCAGAGCAAAGCGAATTGCGTAAAGAGCTTCATGGAATGGCTTTATTTTGTTTGTTCGTGTGCGCAAATATAGTGCAAATTCTGCGTACGACCAAATAAAAGAAAGGAGGAATGCCATGTTAACTTGACATTCCTCCTTGCATTGGGGAATTTCGCCGGTGTTGCCGCGGCCTGGTGCAGGCGGTGCGAGCGTCGTTTGCTGCGGGGCGGCGTTTTGACCGGCGGAGTGGGGGCGCCGGCGCGCGAAAACTCAGCGGTGGGCGTACATGTCTTCGTAGTAGCGGAGGTAGTCGCCCGAAGTGATGCGATCCATCCATTCCTGATTGTCGAGATACCAACGGACGGTCTCTTCGATGCCCTGTTCGAACTGGAGGGAGGGTTCCCAACCCAGTTCGTTTTTGAGTTTGGTCGAGTCGATGGCGTAGCGCAAGTCGTGGCCGGCGCGGTCGGTGACGAAGGTGATGAGGTCGAGATCGGCGTCTTCGGGGCGGCCGAGCAGGCGATCGACGGTGCGCACCACGAGGCGAACGATGTCAATGTTGCGCCATTCGTTGAATCCGCCTATATTATAGGTGTCGGCGATGGCTCCTTTGTGATAGATGAGGTCGATGGCGCGAGCGTGGTCCACCACATAGAGCCAGTCGCGTACGTTTTCGCCTTTGCCATAGACGGGGAGGGGGCGGCGGTGGCGGATGTTGTTGATGAGCAGCGGGATGAGCTTCTCGGGGAACTGGTTGGGGCCGTAATTGTTCGAACAGTTGCTGATGAGCGTCGGCATGCCGTAGGTGTCGTGGTAGGCGCGGACGAAGTGGTCGCTCGAGGCTTTCGAGGCCGAGTAGGGAGAATGAGGGCGATAGGGAGTGGTTTCGACGAAGAAATCGTCGCCGTAGGGGGCGGTGTCGCCGGGGCGTGTGATGTCGAGAGCGCCATACACTTCGTCGGTGGAGATGTGGTAGAAGCGCTTGCCCTCATAGCGTTCGGGAAGCGACTCCCAATAGTCGCGTGCCGCCTGCAACAGGCTGAGGGTGCCCATCACATTGGTGCGGGCGAACGCCATCGGATCTTTGATGGAACGATCGACGTGACTTTCGGCGGCGAGGTGGATGATGCCGTCGACGTGTTTCTCTTCGAACAGACGACGCACGGCGGCGTAGTCGCAGATGTCGAGACGGGCGAACTCATAGTTCGGCGCGTTTTCCACGTCGGCGAGATTGGCCAAGTTGCCGGCGTAGGTGAGCACGTCGAGGCAGATGATGTGGTAGTCGGGATATTCGCGAACAAAACGGCGTACGACGTGGTTGCCGATGAAACCGGCGCCGCCGGTGATGACGATGGTGTGCATAGCGTGGGGTGTTGGGGCTGAAAGCAAGGGTTAGACCGTTTCGCTGTCGCGAAGACGGGCAATGCAGGTGCGCAGACTGTCGAGCCAATAGGGGATTTCGAGGCCGAAGGTGGTCTTCACCTTCGTCTTGTCGAGCACGCTGTAGGCCGGACGTTGCACGGGGCTGGGATATTCGGAGGAACGGCAGGGCAGAATGCGGCAGTCGGTGTGACCGGCTTCGCGAGCCACGGCTACGGCGAAGTCATACCACGAGCAAACGCCTTCATCTGAATAGTGGTAGGTGCCGATGTGGTCGGCCGTCAGCGGTCGGGAAAGAATCGTGAGGAGGGCGCCGGCCAGATCGGCGGCGGAGGTGGGGGTGCCACACTGGTCGATGACCACTTTCACCTCGGGGCGGCTGCCGGTGAGGTGGAGCATGGTTTTGGCGAAGTTCTTGCCGTAGGGACTGTAAAGCCAAGCGGTGCGGAAGATGAGGTGCTTGCAACCGACACGGCGAATGGCTTGTTCGCCGCGGAGTTTCGTGGCGCCATACACACCGGTGGGCGTGCCTTGCTGATCTTCGCGGCAGGGGGTGTTGTAGGGTTCGGCACCGAAGACGTAATCGGTGGAGATATGTACCAACCAAGCGTCGGCCGTGCGAGCGGCGAGTGCGAGGTTTTCGACGGCAAGGTGGTTGATGAGGTCGCAGCGTTCGGGGTCGCTTTCGGCGGCATCGACGTTGGTGTAGGCGGCGCAGTTGACGATGCAGTCGATGTCGTGGGTTTTTACGAACTGAAGAACGGCTTCGCGGTCGGTGATGTCGAGGGGCAACGTGAGCGGATCGGTTTGCGCGGCGACGTCAGTGAAGTGAAAGGTGTGGGGTGTGGCGGCAGAGAGGCGACGAATTTCGCTGCCGAGTTGACCGCCTGCGCCGGTGACGAGAATTTGCATGGAGATGGGGTTCAATAGAGCCGATCGTCGATGTGGAAATCGGCAGGGGCTTCGTCGAAAAGGGGATGGTGAAGATCTTTTTCGCTGAGCAAGGCGTCGGCTACGGGCATGCGCCAGTCGATGTCGAGGCGTTCGTCGAGCAACGAGATGCCGGCGTCCGATGCGGGGGCGTAGAAATTGTCGCACTTGTATTCGAACACGGCGATGTCGCTGAGCACGGCGAAACCGTGGGCGAAGCCGCGCGGAATGAAGAGCTGGCGGTGGTTTTCGGCAGAGAGTTCGACGGCCACATGTTGTCCGAAAGTGGGACTGCCGTGGCGGATGTCGACGGCTACGTCCACCACACAACCTTGGGTGCAGCGCACGAGTTTGCTCTGCGTGTGGGGCATGCGTTGATAGTGGAGACCGCGCATGACACCGCGCGAGGAGCGCGATTCGTTGTCTTGGACAAAACGGATGGGACGAACTTTTTCGTCAAATTCGCGTTGGGAAAATGATTCGAAGAAATAGCCGCGCGCATCTTCGAACACACGGGGTTCGAGAATGACGACGCCTTCGAGCGAGGTGGAAATGACGTTCATTGTTGGCGTGGAGGAGCTGGACCGTCGGGGAAAGCCGGAGGGAAAGTGGGCGTCCCGGCGTCGACTCCTTACTTATATAGAGAGGAAGACGTTTTCCCCTTACTTCAAGATTGTTCGGCAGCCCGTTTTAGCAGGTACTGCCCGTATTGGTTTTTGCGCATGGGTTCGGCGATGCGGCGCAGGTCGTCGGCCGTGAGCCAACCTTGCGTGTAGGCGATGTCTTCGAGGCAAGCCACTTTCAGACCCTGACGCTTTTCGAGCACTTCGATGTAGGTGGAGGCTTCGGAGAGCGACTCGTGCGTGCCGGTGTCGAGCCAAGCGAAACCGCGACCGAGGGTTTGCACTTTCAGTTGCTCGCGTTCGAGATAGACTTGGTTCACCGTGGTGATTTCCAGTTCGCCGCGTGCTGAGGGGCGGATGCCGGCGGCAATGTCGACCACGGAGTTCGGATAGAAGTAGAGCCCGACCACGGCATAGTTGGACTTCGGTTGCGCGGGTTTCTCTTCGATCGACGTGCAGTTGCCCTCAGCGTCGAAGGCCGCCACGCCGTAGCGTTCGGGATCGTTGACGCGGTAACCGAAAACGGTGGCTTTGCCCTCTCGTTCTGCCGTGGCGACGGCCGATTGGAGCATACCGCTGAAGCCGGCCCCGTGGAAAATGTTGTCGCCGAGCACGAGACACACGCTGTCATCGCCGATGAATTCGCGGCCGATGAGGAAGGCTTGCGCCAAACCGTCGGGCGAGGGTTGCTCGGCGTAAGTGAATTGCACCCCGAAATCGGAGCCGTCGCCCAACAGACGGCGAAAACCGGGCAAATCGTGGGGCGTGGAGATGATGAGAATGTCGCGTATGCCGGCGAGCATCAGTACCGAAATGGGATAGTAGACCATCGGCTTGTCGAAAATGGGGAGCAGTTGCTTGCTCACGCCTTTGGTGATGGGATAGAGGCGCGTGCCGCTGCCTCCGGCGAGGACAATTCCTTTCATGGTGTTGGTATTTGCTGAAAAGTTGGGAGCTTTCGCCCGAAACGAGGGGACTTCTGTCCGAAAACCGCGCGCTTCTCACGGCTCATCCGCGGTTTTCTGTCGTACTCAGCCTTTGCGGCGTTCGAGCACTTGGATCAGTTCCGGAAGAACGGTGGTGGTGGCGGCCAATATGCAGCCGGGGAGTTCGATGACGAGACTTTTGGAACGCTTTCCGGCCGTTTTCAGGAAGTAACCTTCCTGTCCGTTGAACGGACCGCCGATGACGCGCACCCGATCGCCGGCTTTCAGCTTCACCTCTTCGGGGGTGAAGAAGCGCAGGTCATCTTGTGCGGCCGTGCAGAAGGTGATAAAACGTTCCATTTCCTCTTCGCTGATGGTCGTGATGCGGTTGCGCGTGATGGGCGCGGCGCGGTTGGTCGCACCTACCGGACGCAGCGTTTCACGCCGTACGTGATAGTAGAGCTTCTTCCCGTGTCGGTGCTGCACGAAACGTTTGAAGTCTTCGAGTTCTTGCCAGGTGGCGTAGACGAAGACCCAGCCGCTCAACAGGGGCTGCGAGCGCAAAATCACTTTGCCCGTTTTGCTCATGCGCGAGGCGGGACGAAGCGGAACAAAGGCGCGGAAACCGCGTTCTACCAGGAGCTGGCGGGCCTGTTCTTCCCACATGCGAGCGCCACAGAGTATGAACCAATGCGGAAGCTTGGCAGCGGGAGTGCTCGAAGGGGAAACAGGATCTGACATTGCGTATTTTATGGATTGCTTGTATCGACAAAAGTAAGTTTTTTCTTTGGATTTACCAAGAATTGACTGTGCCAAATAGCAAAATCACAGGTGAAGAGGGGAAATAGAGGCGTTTTGCCGAGCTGCTTTGTGGAGATGGGAAACGAAAAAAGCGTGCATTTCCGGATGAGAAATGCACGCTTTTGGAGAAAAACGGATTTTCGCTCCCTCATTCGGGGGGAGAGAATGACGGGAGACTCAAGCCGCGAATTGCAAATAGACCACTGCCGCGGGGATGGCCAGGAAGGCCGAGTCGAAGCGGTCGAGCATGCCGCCGTGGCCGGGAAGGATTTTACCGCTGTCCTTGATGCCCAGCTGGCGTTTGAACAGACTTTCCACTAAGTCGCCCCAAGTGCCGAACACGCAGACCGTCAGTCCCAAACCGATCCAGACCGGAAGACTGAGACGGACCTCGGGCAGGAGGAAGTTCAGGGCCACGGCCAGCAAGACCACGAGCACTCCGCCGCCGATCGAGCCGATCCACGACTTGTTGGGCGAGATGCGCGGGAAGAGTTTGGCGGGAACGAAGCGACTGAAGGCCGATCCGCAGAGGTAAGCGCCGGTGTCGCTCGTCCAAAGGAAGAAGAAAATGGACAGCGGCAACCAACCGTTGTAGGTCGTGAGGCCTTGTGCGGGATCGTAGCGGATGCCCAGCAGGTAAATCATCGAGAGCGGCAACGCAATATATAATTGTGCCGCAAAGGCGTAAGCCCAGTTTTTCAGCGGATGCGGCTCATTGCGATAGAGTTCGCTCACGAGCAGATAGAGCAGCGTGACCACAAACGGGAGGAAATGCGCATAGGTGATGTGGTCGGGGTGGCAACATTCGTGGAATGCAGCCATGAATGCGACCGTGGCCGCCGTTGCGATGAAGCGATTGGCCGTCGCATCGTCGTGCGCATTGACATTGGTGATGAATTCCCAGGTGGACAAGGCACCGACCACCAGGAAAAAGACGAAGAACGGGAGTTCGCCACCCAGGGCACAGCCCACGAGGGCGGCCACATAGAGAACACCGGTCAGGGTGCGGAGCGCGAGATTTTTCATGTGTGCTGTTGTCGGCTGGATCAGTTGGGAGAGAAGGGAGAATCTACCTGATGTGTGGCTGCCGGCCGGTCGTCCCGACGGGGAGCATCCTTGGTGCAGTCGTAGTCTGCCGCATCGGTGGTTTGTTCGTCGCCCGTCGAGGCACTTTCGTCGCCGTCTTCGCGCGTTTTGTCGTCGGTTTTTTCTTCGGTTTCCGGCTGAGGCTGTTCTTCCAGAATGATGTCCGCACGGCTTTTCCACGGGCGAGGACCGAAGATATTGGTCACGTCGGCGGCAAAAATCACCTCGTGCTCACAGAGCAAGTCGGCGAGCGCATTGTGCTTGGCCGCATTTTCGGTGAGAATGCGTTTGGCGCGATCATATTGTTCGTTGATGATGCGACTCACTTCCGCATCGATGCGTCGACCGGTCTCTTCCGAGTAGGGTTTCTGGAAACTTTCCTGATTGGTGTAGTAGGACACGTTGGGCAAGCTCTCGCTCATGCCGAGATAGGCCACCATGCCGTAAGCACGTTGCGTGACGCGTTCCAGATCGTTGAGCGCACCGCTCGAAATGCGTCCGAGGAAGACCTCTTCGGCTGCGCGACCGGCCAAGGTGGCACAGATTTCATCGAGCATTTGTTCCTTGGTCGTGATGGAACGCTCCTCGGGCAGGTACCAAGCTGCGCCGAGCGATTGACCGCGGGGCACAATGGTGACTTTGACGAGCGGGTTGGCGTGCTCGAGCAACCACGACACCGAGGCGTGGCCGGCTTCGTGGATGGCGATGGCACGCTTTTCTTCGTTGGTCATGACGCGTGTTTTCTTTTCCAAACCGCCGATGATGCGATCCACAGCGTCGAGGAAATCTTGCTTCGTCACGGCCTCGCGGTTGTGACGAGCGGCGATGAGCGCGGCCTCGTTGCACACGTTGGCGATGTCGGCACCCGAGAAACCGGGTGTCTGTCGCGCGAGCAATTCGATGTCCAAGCCCGGTTGGAGCTTCAGGGGACGCAGATGCACATTGAAGATAGCGATGCGTTCGGGCAGGTCGGGCAGGTCGACGTAGATCTGACGGTCGAAACGTCCGGCACGCAGCAGCGCTTGGTCGAGCACATCGACGCGGTTGGTGGCCGCCAGAATGATGACACCCGAATTGGTGCCGAAACCGTCCATCTCGGTCAGCAGTTGGTTGAGCGTATTCTCGCGTTCGTCGTTGCCGCCGAAGCTGGCGCCTTTGGAACGCGCACGTCCCACCGCGTCAATCTCGTCGATAAACACGATCGAGGGGGCCTTTTCTTTCGCTTTCTGGAAAAGGTCGCGCACACGGCTGGCGCCGACGCCCACAAACATCTCGACAAAGTCGGAACCCGACATCGAGAAGAACGGAACGCCCGCTTCGCCCGCCACGGCCTTGGCCAGCAGCGTCTTACCCGTTCCCGGAGGGCCGACGAGGAGGGCACCTTTGGGAATCTTACCGCCGAGCTCCGTGTATTTGTCGGGATTTTTGAGGAAGTCTACAATCTCTTGCACCTCCTGTTTCGCGCCTTCTTGTCCGGCCACGTCCTTGAAGGTCACCTTCACTCCCTCATCTTTATTGTATTCCTTGGCTTTGCTTTTGCCCACGCCGAACAGGCCGCCGCCGGCGTTGCCCATGCCGCGGAACATGAAGAACCAGAAACCGATGAGCAGCAGGAGCGGCAGGAGCGTACTCAAGATGTTGAGAAAGAAGTCGTGGCTCTCTTCATAGGTCACTTTGCCTTTGTAGCCGACCGTCGTCAGGTAATCTTCGACGCGGTCGGCCGACGGATAGCGAGCTTGCACTCGGGGCTGTCCGCCGACTTGTTCGGCACTTTGCTGGAAAACCGTGCGGATATATTCGGGGCGAATCACCATGCTGACCTGACCTTCGCCCTTGTCGACGGTGATATCGTTCGAATAGCCTTTGGCAATATACTGTTTCAGTTCAGAGTAGCTCACGTCCTTCGAGGAGCTTCCGGGGTTGGAAGTTCCGCGCCAGAGCATGATCGCCATCACAGCGATGATGGCAAAATACAACCACGTGAGGTTGAATTTGGGCATCTTCGGTTCCTTGGGAGGTTTGGGAGTTGACATTGGTGTCCGTTTTGTTCACGCTCGGCAGGTGCGGGCGCGTGGGTAATGAAGTCAGAGTTAGTCGAGGTCGGCAATTTGTGTGATGGCCGCATCGTCCCAGAGGTGTTCGAGATCGTAATACTCTCGCGTTTCGGGCAGGAAAATGTGCGCCATCACATTGCCGAAGTCCATTGCGATCCATTGGGCGTTGGTGCGGCCTGCGATGGCAGCCGGATGTTCGCCCATGCGCACACGCGCCATGTTTTCGATGCTGTCGACAATGCTGTCGGCCTGTGCCGGAGAACCGGCGGTGCAGATCACAAAGGCATCGGTCGATGCCGTGGGGATGTTGCGCAAATCGGCCACGACAATGTTGCGGCCTTTTTTGTCTTGGATTCCTTCGATGATGATGTCTATGAGGTCTTTGGTCATTGGATGATGAACGACGTGAAGAGATGATTGAACAATGGATGAGGTTACCCGGAGGTACTGCCAATAGTGTGCCAAGCACGCTGTGGCAGTGTGCTTGGCTTGACTTATTTATTCTTTTTTGGGTAGATGAGCGGTGGGAAAATGCCCGCGACTCGTCAGCTGCGACTCACTTGCAGGCCCTTGTGCGAGAGCTTCATGTCGACAAAGCGTGCCGATTCCGTGAGCGGATGCTCGAGCAGCAAAGTGCGAATGCGCGCCGCCGCCTCGGGATCTTTCGCCACCATGTAGAGGTAGCCGCCGCCGCCCGCACCGGGCAGTTTGTAGCCCCAGCAGAGGTCGTCGATGCGCCGGCAGAGCTGCGCCACGATCTCGGGTTCCGTGCCGGCGTCGAGGAGTTTGTTTTGCTGCCACGTTTTGCGCACCAGTCGGCCGTAGCGTTCGAGGTCGCCTTGTTGCAGCACCTCGAACATGTCCATGGCGTGCTCCTTCATCTCGTCGAGCAGGCGCAGGCGCGTGCCGCAGTTGAGGAACATGCCCCGCACGATTTCTGTCAAAATATTCTTGGCCGTGCGCGTGATGCCCGTGTAGTAGAGCAAATGGCAGGCGCGTTGTTCGGGCGCCATGAAGAGCGTGTCGGGCAACCAGCGCGCCACCGGCGTTTGGTCGAAGCCGGCTTTCGTCTGCAGGAGCTTCACGCCGTGCAGCACGCCGCCGAACTGGTCTTGCCAGCCGCCGCCCGTGGTGAGCAGTTGCTCGAGAATGAGCGTGCGGTTGCCCACGGTGAGTTTGTCCCAGCCCAGACCGCAGAAGTCCGAGAGTGCGCCGAGCACCGTGGCGGCGAGGATGCTGCTCGTGCCCAAGCCCGAACCGGCCGGGATGGCGGCGAGCAACGTGATTTCGATACCGCCGCCGAAGGCTTGTAGGCACTCGCGCAACGTGCGGTGCGGTTCGGCGGCAAACTGCGGGAGGAAACCGCAGAGCGCGAGGGCGGCTTTGGGAATGGAGAAGGGCGAACCCACTTTGTTGAACTGTGCCAACTCTTCGTAGGTGGTGATCACCTCCATCGCGCCGAGGTCGATGCTGCGGCACACGATGTGCGGCTCCGGGGTCGACTTCACATAGACCTGCAAGGGCTGTTGCCCGTTGAGCTCGATGGCCAAGTTCACCACATTGCCGCCCGAATTGAGGCAGTAGGGCGGGGTGTCGGTCCAACCGCCGGCCACGTCGATGCGCACGGCCGAACGGCCCCAAACGATCTGGTCGCGATAGACGTCGAGACGGGGCAATTGCAGGTCGCCGCGTGCCGATTGCGTCAACCCCTCGCGCAGGAGCGAGAAGGCGCGCGTTTCGTCGCCGTCGCCGTCCTCATTCCGCAGGCGGTGCACTTGCGCGCGGAACATGGCGTCGCGAATTTGGTGCATCAGCGGAGCCTCGTCCGTCAAAGCGGGCGGCAAATCGAGGTGGGCGTTGACAAATTTCTGTGCCGCATCGCGCAGATCGATTTGATACATCACGCTGCGGGTGTAGTGCTCGGCCAGGAGCGGCAGGTTGTCGCGGCGGAAAGCGCGGCGCTGCTGTTCTTGGCGCACGAGATTGGCGCGTGCCGCGATTTCGTCGGCGCTCAGGCGCTCTTTGCTGCGCCACAATGCCGTCAGCGTCGGGTCGGGCTGTTCGGACAGCATCCACTCGAGGAGGTCAAACACCTCGTCGGTGCTGTCGCAAACGGGGAAGAGCCGCGCGGCTTGCAGGTCGTCGGTGCGACCCAGCTCGTCGGCGGCAATGCCGCGGGCGGCCAACCACTCGCCGACGGGGCGACCCAGATAGTGGGTGGAGGCATCGTGCACATCGCCGCGGAAAGCGTCGTGGAAACCATAGGGGCGCAGCACAAATTGCCGGTCGCCGTAGGCTTCGACGTCCACACACTGTCCGCGCCGCAGGTGCACGGTGCGGTCGTTCACGGGAATGCCGGTGAGCACGTGGTCGCCTTCCAACTGCCAGCCGGCGGGGAGGTGACTGTTTTCGACCCAAATGTTTTGGAGTTCGGGCGCGAACGACTGCTCCACGCGCGCATTTTGCGTGAAGATGGTGCTGTGTTTCTTCACCCCGCGGCGCAGGATGAGGCGCTGGTCTTTCACCACGTTTTGGAGCGCGGCGGTCGAACTGATCATCTCGGGGGTGGTGCCGAAGTGGTAGAATTCTCCGCCCGTGAGGGGGAGCACGGCCACGGTGAGGCCGCGCAGGTCTTCATCGACGGCGGTGGGATGCGTGCCGAGGGCACAACCGAATTGCGAATAGAGGTCGTAGGCCACGCGGCGGCCGTCTTCGCCGAACGAGCGGCGGCGCAGGAGCGAAACGGCGCGGTCGCTCAGCAGCCAGATGCCCAAGTCCATGAGCGACAAGTGGGTGGAGGCCAGTTCGTGCTGGCGCTCGATGCTCGGTTTCTGGAGCATGAAGTCGAGCTGCTCCGGATGGTCACGATGCATGAAGAACACGCCGTGATTGCGCGCCGCTGCGGGGTCGGCCCACAGGCCGTAGCACACCACATCGGCTTCCGGCACCGGCAGGAGGGGTTCGGTGGCGCGAATATAGACGTCGCCGCTCGCCACCAGCGTGCGCAGGCTGTCGGGAGCGGCCGCCATGATGCGCTCATAGAGCGGAAGCTGGAGCGAGAGCAGGGTTTGGTCGAGGCGCTGCCCGCGAGCCCAGCGAAACACGGGGACGGGCAGCAGCACCTTGCCGCAGGCCGCATAAGCCGGCAGGCGGCGACTCTGACCGCCGGCGTGCAGCAGGATGCGCTTCTCACGCGACAGCCATTTTTCGAAATCCTCGGCTCCTTCGGCCAGGGCGGCGCCTTCGAGCAGCCACGTGGTACCGCCGCCGCTGCCGAGTTTGCAGTCGACGGGATCGGAGGTGCAGAAATATTCGTCGGTCGGCAGCTCACTGATGGTGTGGAAGCAGTCGACGACGTTGGGAGGGAGAGACAGCAGTTTCTTCATACGGGTGGGAATGCGGCGTCGCGCGACGACCGCGATGGAGGTTTTGCTGCAAATATAAAGGATTTCCGCGGAAGTGCCAACGAAAGGTAATGATTTTCGCACCCCGCCTTGCACTTTGTGGAGCAAACTTTCGGAGAAGGACACGGGGCGAACGACCGCGCACGCCACCGATCGCCGACCGCCGTGGAGAGAACCGAAAACACCTCCCCGTTTTTCGTCGAAAGGAGGGGGATATCCGAGGAAACGAGGGAGCGATGTTCGCCTCCTCGCGAGGTGGAAAACGGGATGAACGAAAAACGACCGGACGGGGTGAACGCGTGAGGTGAACGTTCCGCTTCGCGCGCGTACGCGTCACAGCCGTTTTTCGTTTTTCTTCCTTCACCCCACTGCAACGCACCCGATTTCAGCCGGTTCGGGGTGAAGAAGGGGGCGAAAAGGTGAAGGAGCGCAAGGAGGGTGCGCGGTGAAGGGAAAAATGCAAAAGCCTTCACCCCTAATTCGCTGCGCATGAGTTGATTGGCGCATACCGGTGAAGAGGTGAAGGCTTTTTTCTAAAAGTGCCTGACACGCGCGCACGCGCGAGGGCGGGCTCACAAAATGACGCGGGACTGTGCGCCGGTGGGGAAGTGCGCGGCGGGAACTGCTCAGGGTAAAGGCGGACGTACTTTCAAAATCGAAGTGCAACAAATCATTCGCTTTTGAACCGCGTCACTCCAAAGGTCGGATGAATCATGATGCATGCTCAAAATAAACAACGGATTTTGCTCAATTCTACTTCGGATTTTACTCAATTCTGCTTCGGATTTTACTCAATTCTGCTTCAGAATTTACTCAATTCTGCTTCAGAATTTACTCAATTCTGGTTCGGAATTTACTCAATTTGGGCTGTAAAAGTACTCGATTCTAAGCTCCAAAGCGCCCCGAAAGCGATCGGTCGAAGAGATGAGGTGCTTGCACGACCCTTCACCCGCCGAACCTGCACGCTTTGCCTCCGGGGGACGTGTTCTCTTTGAGGAATCGCCGAAAACGGATAAGTTCTCTTGCCGTGTGGCAAGAGAACTTTGCATAGGGCGGATCGGCGTCGTGGTCATCACATCCCGATCGTCAGAACGTCAATTTAGGCAATTCGGCCACAATCTTTTGCGTTTCAACACTCACGTGGATGATGGAGAGCTGGAGATCGAGGATGTAGCGCGGTTTCCCCTGTTCGCGCGCCCAGAGGTTAGGGTCGTTTTTGATGCCGCTGTCTTTGTGAATGGTCACCGCATAGCGTTCCATCACCCATTCTATGGCACTCTTGCCATTCACCACGTAGTCGTAGGCTTCGGCAGGGATGTTGTGAATGGC
>CAJPJR010000025.1 GCA_905369775.1 Prevotellaceae bacterium UBA1746 | reverse complement strand
CATTTGAGGTGTGCATCATTCCTTACACCTACGAGCACACCAATTTTCACAGCATAGAAGTGGGGACAAAGGTGAACATCGAATTCGATATCATCGGTAAGTATATTGCCCGCCTCCAGCATTTCGCCTGATCACGCTCTCTTTGAAAGCAATGCGCAAACAAGAACGTTACAAATACGTGTTGGACTATTTGGCCGGCACATGGAATGAGACGGAAACGGAGCTCAATTACTCCAATAATTTCGAGTTGTTGGTGGCTGTTGTGCTTTCGGCGCAGTGCACAGACAAACGTATCAACCAAATCACCCCGCGTCTTTTTGCAGACTACCCTACTCCGGAAGCAATGTCCTTAGCAACACCAGAAGTGTTGTACGATTACATCAAGACGGTCAGCTATCCAAACAACAAAGCGAAGCATTTGGTGGGTTTGTCCCAGGGGTTGGTTGAACGCTTCGGAGGTGAGGTGCCGTCAACCCTTGAAGAATTGACTTCGTTGCCGGGTGTCGGCAGAAAGACGGCCAATGTCATTCAAGCAGTGGCTTTTCGCAAAGCTGCCATGGCGGTTGACACACATGTATTCCGCGTTGCGCATCGTTTGGCCTTGGTTCCTAAGAGTTGCACCACGCCTTACAGCGTAGAAATGGAGCTTACGCGTCATATTCCCGGAGAGAAATTGGCGTCTGCCCACTATTGGCTGCTTTTGCACGGACGTTACACCTGTCTGGCACGGAAGCCAAAATGTTCGGCGTGCGGCTTATCGGAAATTTGTCCTTCGCGGAAGATGTTCCTCGAGGCCTAATTAGCCGGATCCTCCCTCCTTTTTTGCAATCTCACGCGTGGAAATGAAATAATTGGGAGGTAAGGAGAGTTTCCCTCCACTTTTTACAAAAAATCCCCGGATGCACAACCGTTGCATCCGGGGATTTTTTTATGAAGTCTGTTCGCTTATGGGCGAAGATCAGATGGAGCGTGCAATAGCCTTGGCGTATTTGCTTTGAGCGGCCTTGAATGCTTTAGTAGCTTCAGTCTTTGCTGCGTCATCTTTGGCATTTGCGATGGCATCGTAGAGATCCCAGAGCTTAAACTTCTTGGCTGCAGCAATTTGTGCCTCAGTAGAAGATTTAGCTGCGGCTTCCACTGCGGCTTCGTTGGTGGTGTTGTAAGCGTGCTTGAATCCTTTCACTTGATTCCAGTGTCCGCGCGTGAAATCAGGGAATTCAACGGACGCACTGTTGTGGTCGAGCGAAAGAGAAGTCAGTTCGGCGAGCGAACACCACTCAGCCAAATCGTAAACGTCCATGTCAAGCGGCAGACCATTCTGGAGGCAATACACCAAACGCGAATCCATCATGAAATCCATACCGCCGTGTCCGAGTTTTCGCCCCTGTTCGCCGTATTTCTTGATGATGGGGCTTTTATATTTCTCCGTCAAGGCCTTAGCTTCAGCGGCGGGAAGGAAGTCGTGTGCGCTGAGATTGTCCATTTGGGGAGCCACTCCGTTTTCTTTGAGCTGGGCTGCATTGAGGGCAAAGCGCTCTTCTGGATATTTGGTGGCGTATCCCTTCGTGCCGGAGAGCTTAAACAGACGGTTGTAGGGTTGCGGATTCATCACGTTGTGTTGAATTTCCACGACCTTACCTTCGGCGGTGCGCATGAGCGTGGTAGTTTGGTCACCACTGCGGAAGTCTTTGCAGGGCTGTCCCGTCACGCGTTCCACATACTCCTTGCCGTGCACAGACTTCGTGTCCATTGCGGTGAGAGTCGTGAAGCGATCGCCGCGGTGTATGTCCAAACATTGTGCAACTGGGCCGAGTCCGTGCGTAGCATAGAGGTCGCCGCGGTTTTTCATGTTGTAAGCCATGCGCCAACCCAGTTTTTTCGAGTCGGGGTCGTTGGGATTGTGCCAATATGCGCCCCAGTATTGGTCGAGGTCGTGGATGTAGGCACCTTCGGCACGCAGAATCTCACCAAAAACTCCGTTTTGTGCCATATTCAGCGCATTGAGTTCGTAGTAATCGTAGCAGCAGTTTTCAAGAATCATGCAGTGTTTGCGCGATTTCTCCGAGAGGTCGATCAATTGCCAGCACTGATCGAGGTTCATAGCCGAGGGAACTTCGATCGCAGTGTTCTTTCCGTGTTCGAGAGCACACTTAGCTACGGGGAAATGGTGGTCCCAATCCGTGGCAATATAGACGAGGTCTACGTCAGGACGGGCACAAATGGCTTTGTAGCCCTCTGCGCCGTCGTAAATGTCGGCCGGCGCGAGTCCCTTTTCGCGGAGATATTTCTGGCACTTTTCGGCTCTATCGCGTTCATAGTCGCAGAGTGCCACGATTTGCACGCCGGGAATGTGTGTGAAGCGGTTGACAGCCCACGGTCCGCGCATGCCGAGACCCACAAAGGCCACACGTACCGTTTTCATCTTGGGAACGGTGAGGCCGAGAACGTCCTTTTGTCCGGGAGCACGCTCCGGAGTTGTGGTCACGATGGTGCCTTGATTCCAGTGCCAGTTGCCGGGCTCCGAATACTTGGAGGTGGATTGAGCCGATGCGCTCGCAAAGAGCAGAGCCGCAAACGTAGCTGTCAGTAAACTCTTAAGTTTCATGGGAAGCTTATGTTTGTTATTCGTTTGTATTATTGTTCGATGTTGAGTGCAGAGGATCCGATCATTTGTCCGTCGCAGAAGAGATGCACGCTGTAGCGCCCGGGGGCGAGAAAATCGTTGCCGGCCGCAATCACGACACTCACGTGTTGCTCCTCACCGGTGTATTCGATGAGCTTAGAAGCGGAACATTCCAGCGATTTGTGTTCGTAGGTGAAGTTTCCGCTCGCACCAACCACTGCACCCGAGGGACTCATCAGCCGAACATAGACGCGGCGTTCGCCGGTTCCGGCTGTGACGTTGCGATTGATGGTAAAGCTCACGGCGAAACGCGCGATGTCCTTTGTCTTTTTGGCCCCTTTACCATTTTTCTTTTGTGCCGAAAGGACGATTCCCGATGCATTGAGTTGTGCGGCGATGGCCACTTTGTCCGAAAGTTTGGCGCGTTCTTGGTCCAGCGTGTTGATGCGCACGTTGGCATCGCTGAGCTGGCTGCGCGCCACGTCGCGTTCGTTGGTCAAACGTCCATTTTCGCGAGTGAGCGAGTCCACTTGGATGATGTAGGAGCGCAGCACAGCGCGCACTGTCTCCAACTCTTTTTTGAGACGGCATATTTCTGCCGCATCAGTCGCTTTGGTTTGACGCAATTCGGCCAAGAGCGATTTCGTACGCGCCTGTGCTTCGCCGAGCTGACGGAGTAAGGAGTCGTTTTTCACCCCCTTTTTCAGCTCATCGTACTGCAAGGCGAACTGTTCATACTGGTTTTCCATTTCCCGGCGGTCCATGTCGGCCAGTTGTCGCAGTTCTTTGAGCTCTTTGTCCTTGTCGTCCTCTTTGTCTTTGCGACCGTTGCAGGCCGTGCATGCCCACCCTATCGCGACAATGGCCCAAAGGCCAAAAAAGAGTTTTCTCATAGCGATCGAATTGTTCGGATTATCAGTCGATGACGGTCACCCAACCATAGTTATCGGGCTCGATGCCGTATTGAATGTTGCGCAAGCGGGTGTAGAGTTGCTTGGAGATGGGGCCCGGTTGTCCGTCTTTCGAGAATTGGTAGCTTGTTCCGTTGTCGGGGTCGTCAATTCGGCCGATTGGACTGATGACTGCGGCCGTTCCGCAGGCACCGGCTTCTTCGAAAGTGGAGAGTTCCTCTTCGGGCACGGGACGCACCTCGACTTTGAGACCAAGGTCTTTGGCGATCTGCTGCAAGCTCTTGTTGGTGATCGACGGGAGAATCGAGGAAGAAGCGGGCGTGATATAGGTGTTGTCCTTGATGCCGAAGAAGTTGGCCGCGCCGCATTCGTCGATGTACTTCTTTTCTTTGGCGTCGAGGTAGAATTCGCAGGAATAACCATTGTCATGCGCCCATTTGTTGGCGCGCAAGCTGGCGGCATAGTTACCTCCCACTTTGAAACATCCGGTGCCGTGAGGTGCAGCGCGGTCATATTCGCGTGTGATCACGTAGTCTGTTGCGGCAAATCCGCCTTTGAAGTAAGGACCCACCGGCGTGACGAAGATGATAAACAGGTATTCGTCGGCCGGGCGGACGCCCACTTGAGGACCTGTGCCGATAAGCAACGGGCGAATATAGAGAGCGGCACCGCTTTCGTAGGGAGGAATGAAACGTTCATTGAGTTTCACGACACGGCGCACCATTTCCACGAAAATTTCCGTCGGAAGTTCGGGCATTAAGATGCCACGGCAGGTGCTTTGCATGCGGGCTGCGTTGTCGGCAAGGCGGAAGGCGCGGATACGACCATCCGGGCAGCGGAAAGCTTTTTGCCCTTCGAAGCACTCTTGTCCGTAGTGCAAACAGGTGGCTGCCATGTGCAAATTGATGGTTTCGGACGAAGATACTTCGATTTCGCCCCATTTGCCGTTGCGATAATAGCAACGTACGTTGTAGTCGGTGGGCATGTAGCCGAAGGGCAAGTTGGCCCAGTCGATATCTTTCATGCTTATACGTAGTTGGTGAATGACGTGAATATGATGTTTGCACGCTGTGTGCTGACCGGAGTCTCGCACCCGTGTGATAAAGAGGGGAACAAGCACTCAAAGTCTGTTGCAAAGATAATGATTAAAGCCCGATTTTTGCAACCGGGCTTTCTATTTTCTCTATGCAAATCGGGCTCAAATGGATAATTTCAGTCCTTCGTGGGCTAAAATTGTATGTGGAAACACGCTTTGCGCTTCACGAAGCAGAAGATTCTCGTCATCGTAGCGCGCAGAGAAGTGACCAATCACCAGTCGCTTGGCCGCTGCGTCGCGAGCCAACGCGGCGGCTTGCCGAGCGGTGGAGTGAAACGTTTCGCGAGCTCGCTTTTCGGCATCGTCTGCAAAGGTGGCCTCGTGAAAAAGCAGATCTACATCACACAAGTGTTCGGCCAACTCGGGCAAGTAGACGGTGTCGGAGCAGTAGGCATAGGAGCGCGCGGGATCCGACGGGAAGACGAGGCGCGCATTGGGCCACGTTTTCCCCGTTTCGTCGATCCAATCGGCGCCGGCCTTGATGTTGCCGATGGCATGAAACGGGATTTTGAGAAAATCGATCATATCGCGGCGGATATGCGGGAGCGGAGCTTTCTCGCGAAATAGATAACCGCAACAAGGCACGCGATGTCGCAGTGGCAAAGTCTCAACAGTGAGGGTGCGGTCCTCGTAGATGATGTGATGTTCCTTCCATTTCACTGCGTGGAAGACCACTTCGTAGCTCATCCCGCGGCAAAAATAGTCGAGCCAGGGGCGCATGAGCCGTTCGAGGTCGTCGCCGGGACTATAGACGTGGAGTTTCGAGGTGCGGCCGAGGAGATCGAACGTGCTGAACAAACCTATCAACCCAAAGCAGTGATCTCCGTGAAGATGAGAGAGAAAGATGTGGTTGAGGCGGGAGAATTTTAGCTTCTGTCTTCGCAGTTGAAGTTGAGTTCCTTCCGCACAGTCGATCATAAAAAGCTTGTCGCGCAAATCTACGACTTGCGAAGTGGGCAAATGTTTGGCGGTTGGCAATGCACTGCCGCAGCCGAGAATGTGTACATCGAACTTTTCCATGTGAAAACGGGGAATTTTGGGCGGAAACAAGGGCGGAAATGGAGGAAAATTGGGGTATTTTTAATCGAAGAAGCGCGCCCACGAACTTTCGGAGGGAGTGATCATGTCGAGCGGAGCCTTGAGTATGCGTCCGACGCGGAAGTGCTCGGCAGCGGCAGCGGTGCGGAGTTCCGATTCGAAGACGGCTGCGATGCTACCTACGAAGTTGACTTCCAATTCATCGCGGCGGTAAGCTCGAATGTTGCGGGCGAAGAAGGCCCGGAACTCGGTGAGAAGGAGTTCGCGCACCGATGGTTCGTCGCGATGTGCCGACAAAAAGTGGGTGAACTGTGCCAAATAGCGATTGGGCGAGGGCTCTCTGTAGACCCGTTGGATCACTTCGGGAATATCCACCTCATATTGTGCTTCGAAGTGCCGGCGCAGTGATTCCGGAAAGAGCCCTTTGAGCATATCGGCGAGCAAATGCTTGCCGAGTGAGGCCCCACTGCCTTCGTCGCCGAGGATGTAGCCCAAACTTGGAGTGGATTGTACGAAGCGGGCTCCATCGTAGAGTGCACTACCCGACCCTGTGCCGAGAATGCAGAC
This sequence comes from Prevotellaceae bacterium UBA1746, assembly GCA_905369775.1. Classification (GTDB taxonomy): domain Bacteria; phylum Bacteroidota; class Bacteroidia; order Bacteroidales; family Bacteroidaceae; genus Alloprevotella. The sequence goes on along the minus strand of CAJPJR010000025.1, from coordinate 21,814 downwards.
GATGCCTTCCGACCGATCGCAAAGTGCGCGTGCGGCTCCGAGAAGGTCGGAGGCTACCGTGGCATGGGTTACGCCCAGCACGTCGCAAAGTGTGCGGCTCATGCGCTCGATTTGTTCCGGGCGGCAGCCGGCGCCATAGAAACGCAAGGTGGAATCGGCCAAAGGGGAAGAGCCTGTGGCCACGTGGAGAGAAGACGACGGATGAGTGGAAAAGAGGCGGGAGAATTCGTGCAGTTGAGGGAGCACTTCGGCTTGTAGCACTTCTCTGATCTGTGCGCCACTCATCAAACTGGGGTTGAGTCCGCGACTACGGAAGCGGCGAGGAATGGCGCGCGGGCGCAAAAGTACCCAATCGGTTTTGGTGGAACCACTGTCGGCGAGGATGTGAAACATGGGAGGGAACAATGGGCAAAAAGGAGGCGTGGGAAGAAGACTTTCCTCCGAGTTGTGGAGGAAGATGTGTGAAAAAGGGCGCGAACGTGCGAGGCGGATGGCCGTCGAACGTTCGCGCCCGTTGAAATGTGGTGAGGATCGAGGTTATTCGTCGAACTTGCGATAGCGAATGCGCTTCGGTTCTTCAATGCCGAGGCGTTTGGCCTTGTGCACTTCGTAGTCGGAATAGCTGCCTTCGAAGAAGAAGACATTGCCGTCGCCTTCGAAGGCCAGAATATGAGTGCAGATGCGATCAAGGAACCAACGGTCGTGACTGATGACCACGGCGCAACCGGCAAAGCCTTCGAGACCTTCTTCGAGTGCGCGGAGGGTGTTGACGTCAATGTCGTTGGTCGGTTCGTCGAGAAGGAGGACGTTGCCCTCTTGTTTCAGGGCCATGGCCAGATGCAAGCGGTTGCGCTCACCACCGGAGAGGACTCCGCATTTTTTCTCTTGGTCTGAGCCCGAGAAGTTGAAGCGCGAGAGATAGGCGCGGGCGTTGATGTCGCGACCGCCCATGCGCATGAGTTCATTGCCTTGCGACACGACTTCGTAAACGCTTTTGTTGGGATCGATGTCCTTGTGTTGCTGGTCGACGTAGCTGAGTTTGACTGTTTCGCCCAGTTCGAATGTGCCGCTGTCGGGAGTGTCGAGCCCCATGATGAGACGAAATAGCGTGGTCTTGCCGGCACCGTTCGGACCGATCACACCAATGATGCCGTTGGGCGGGAGGGTGAAATTCAGATCCGAGAACAGCACTTTTTCGCCGAAGGCTTTCTGCACATGTTGGGCCTCGATCACTTTATTGCCGAGGCGCGGACCATTGGGAATGTAGATTTCCAGGTGCTGCTCCTTCTCTTTCTGGTCTTCGTTGAGGAGTTTGTCGTAAGAGTTCAGACGCGCTTTTCCCTTGGCCTGACGTGCTTTCGGAGCCATGCGCACCCACTCGAGTTCGCGCTGCAATGTCTTGCGACGCTTGGAGGCCACTTTCTCTTCTTGCTCCATGCGCTGCGTTTTCTGCTCGAGCCACGAAGAATAGTTGCCTTTCCAGGGAATTCCCTCTCCGCGGTCGAGCTCGAGAATCCAACCGGCCACGTCATCGAGGAAGTATCTGTCGTGCGTCACGGCGATAACTGTTCCTTCGTACTGGTTGAGGTGCTGTTCGAGCCAGTCTATGGATTCGGCATCGAGGTGGTTGGTGGGCTCGTCGAGGAGCAAAACGTCGGGCTTCTGGATGAGCAGACGACACAAGGCGACACGGCGGCGTTCGCCCCCGGAGAGAAACTCGCAAGTCTGATCTGCGGGAGGACAATGGAGGGCGGCCATGGCACGATCCAAACGGCTGTCGAGATTCCAGGCGTCGGTGGCGTCAATGATGTCTTGCAATTCGCCTTGGCGCGCAAACAGCTCGTTCATCTTGTCTGCGTCTTCGTAGTACTCGGGGAGAGCGAATTTTTGGTTGATGTCTTCGTATTCAGCCAAGGCGTCTACTACGTGCTGAACGCCCTCTTGCACGACTTCGCGAACGGTTTTTGACGGATCAAGTTGCGGCTCTTGGGGAAGATAGCCCACGGAGTAGCCCGGAGAGAAGACCACTTCGCCTTGATAGTCGTTGTCCAAACCGGCAATGATCTTGAGGAGCGTGGATTTACCGGCACCGTTGAGGCCGATAATGCCAATTTTTGCTCCGTAGAAGAAGCTGAGATAAATGTTCTTGAGGATGGTCTTGTTGGTTTGACGAATGGTTTTCGTCAAACCAACCATAGAGAAAATGATTTTCTTATCGTCTACTGTTGCCATAAGGGATGATTTTGCTTATTGAGGGAGTCGGAGCAGAAAAACAAGCATGGCGCGCATCGCTTGTGTGCGAATTTGTGCGTCGCTGATGCATTCAAATGGAAATCCCAGGGTGAGACTTCGGTTTTTCGGCCCGTCATAGGCCACGCCGGCGCTGTAACCGCCGTTGCCGTAAGCGAAAGCTGAAAAAGCTCCCGCAGTGGGTTCCAACACGTCGGTGACATTGCAGGCGAAATGTTCCGCGTTCGGAAGATTGTAAACCGGTAGGTTGAGATTGAGTCCCGTGAAGGTCGACAAACTGTCGTTGCGCACGCTGCCGGGACAGGTGAGATGGAGCGATTGGGCGAGGAACCGTTGCTCTTCATCGCTTTGAAGATCCGATCCCACGAAGCTCCCGCTCACCAACAGGGAACCGCCGTTGGATTGATAGCGGCTGAGCTGTTGACGTGCCGAAGGTGTGATTGCTTTGTAGGGACATAAATTGTGCGGTGCGTCGCGTTCGAGGCCCGCAGCGTAGTCTATCAGATTGTAATTCGAAAGTTGTTTCTCGCTCAATGTGGAGAATGCGTCACTGCAAGCGGAGGAGACTGACAAATGTGGGGCTGCTGCGGCTATTGCTGCGGTATGTGGCTCGCTGTTGTCGAAGTTATTGCCGGCAATGCGGCGCCCCATCCATTCGCTACCCCCGTATCCAAGCCCACGCGGTCCTTCAATTCCCATGCTTTGGCGGTCAAAATTGGTTTGTTTGCCGATGAGAGCAAGCGTATATCCGCGAGGAACACCACAGTCGGCGGCGAGATCGAAACCCAAGCTGTCGGCTGTTTCGATGCGGGCGGGGCCACTGAGCCGATCGAAGGCGTCTACAACCAGCACCTCCGGAGAATTCGCATTCCGATGGCCGCGAGCGCAATAGACACTCAGCTCCGGAGAATCGAAACTCTTCCCGCCGGCGTTCAAGGCTGCGACCTTATATATATAATGTGTGCCGGGATTGACCGGCAAGTTCACCGTAGTGCGGCCATTGGTAAGCCGACCGTTGTCGAAATCGGTGTTGGGCGTGCGCGTGTAAACGATGTAGTCGGTGGGTACCGCGGAGGCTTCTATTGAATCGGGGGTGGGTTGCCACGAAAGTTGCACGGCGTCCTGTCCTTTGACCAAGCGAGCGGCAAACGCGTGCACAGGAAGTGGTTGCACGGCGGGTTGTGGTTCGCCATGCATGGCCGATAAGTATTGCAATATAGCCTTATAGACGGCACGCGAAGCCGTGAATTTGAAATTGGGATCGTGGGCGAACTTCATATCAGTGAAGTTCTGGTGCGCCAACAGCTCCAAAATCATGGAAGGTACCTCCGGCATTCGTGTTTCGGCATAGTTCTTGTCGAAAAGTTCGCGGAGATGCCAGTCTGTACCGTAAGTTCGCGTGAGATCGTTGTGCAAGTTCGTCATGACCCGCCGAGCGTAATCGAGTGATGTCCGTCTTGCCGTGCCGGTACGGTAGAGGCTATCGCCTTGTTCGTTGACGCCGGTGATCAGCCCCAACGTGCCGTAAATGTTCCCGTTGCGGTTGAATCCGGCATCCGTATGGAGGGCGAACGAAAGCTCGAAAGGTACGCGCGCACCGAGAGTGTCGGGCATGAACGGGCTACCTCCGCCTAAAAAGTTGAGCAAGTGAGCGCGTGAACGGAGGTCTCCGTTGTAATCACTCGTTTCGTCGCGATGACGGTAGAGGGTATCCGGCAGTCCTGCCCATTGTGCATAATAGCGTGCCCCTTCCAATCGGCGCGGCAAGCCACTGGTGTGCCCGACTTTGGGGTATGCGTAGGTGTAAATACTGTCGGGACTGACGGTGATTTGGGGCATTGAGCGTGCAGCCAGCCCCATTCCGCCTCCGAAGCGCACGGCATCGGCTGATATACTCCCTTTGTGCGTGCTTGTGTTGTCTAAAACGACGCGCGCATGCTCGTTTTCACCGGCTTCGAAGAGAAAAGTGCCCAAATAGAGCCAAGTTCCTCCACCCATGCGCTGGTTGACATGGAATTCTGTCCTCCCGCCGGCATGATACACCGTGTAGTGTGCGTCATCTACCGCATCGGGCAGGCTTGTGTAGCTTACATACACGGCGTAGTGTCCGCGTTTCGCCAGATTCGGTGTCCACGAAGCCTCTGCGCGCGGCTCGTTGCGACGAGAAGTGGGGATGCAGCGTGAGGTGCCGTTGCGGAAAGGTTGATCATTGTCCGTCAATTGTCGGTGAGGCAGCCCGAATCCGGGAATATCTGCCGTGCGCCAAGACTTTCCTGCGGCATCTCGCTCTGCATATCGCCCTTCTGACGTCGGATGGTCGTTGTCTACGACCGCTTCTTCCGTTTGCGCATCGCGCTCCCGCGGAGTGTAGACCACTGCACCGGCGTTTTCCAACATCGGAATGAGATAGGGGAACACAATGCTTTGCGAAAGTAAGTCTTCGGTGGTGCAAAACATGATGGGACGCTGCCATTTCCATCGCTCGCCGTCGAAATATCGTCCGTGGCTGGGCCAAACAAAAAGATGGCGGCCGGCCAAACCCGATTTCAAGTGGTAGGGACTGGAAATATTGCGCACCCACGGCATACCATTGTAGTCCAAACCGCCCCAAGTTGTGGGGGCACCGGTGGAACTGCCCGTGGTGTAGAGATTAGGGCTGTCTTGCGCACGCACCGTTGTGGAGAGTGCCATGCAAAGGGCGAGCGCACCGAAAAAACGAGGGAGAGAGCTCAGCATAAGCGGAGGAATTACAGACTTTGCTCGATGGCGAATTTTTCAGGATGGAAGGCACATCCTTCGAAAGGGCGATAATAGTCCATGATCGTCCTCATGTCGGCATCAATGTTGCCCGACGGCCAAAGTTCTTTGGTGCAAACCACGCGTTTGTGTTGGGCGTCGATGGCAAAAAGTTGGATGGGAATGCCGGCTTTGAGCGCGATGTAGTAGAAACCTCGCTTCCAGGTCTCGACGCGTTGGCGAGTGCCTTCGGGAGTCACGGCGAGGTTGAAATAATCGGCCCGTGCGGCCGTCTCACTGAGCTGGTCGGTGAGCGAGGTGTGGCGCGATCTTTCGACGGCAATGCCGCCGATCTTGCGCAAAAGGCCGCCGAGTGGCCAGAAAAACCACTCTTTTTTCATCAGGAAACCCGCTTTTCGACCGATCGAGCGGATGTAGAGTTCGCCCAACAGGAAGTCTTTATTACTGGTGTGGGGAGCTACGCACAAAAGGCACTTGTCGCGTGCCGGAACAGTTACTTCTGCAGTCCAACCGAGGACACGGTTGAAAAGGAAGTGGCAGAAAGATTGCAACATGAGGGATTTTTGAGGCGCACTGTGACGGTGCGCCATTCAATACTCGCGCGCCGAGTGGGGTCGGCGTGCACACGCTACAAAAATACGCACAATTTGTCATCCCACAAAATCGCATTTGCTAAATCTCTGTGTCCTGTGGAGTTGTGTCGTGCGAATCAAGAGGAGACAAGTGCCCGGATCATGGCGCTACCCTGCCCTACGCACGCTTTTCTCCCGCTTCTTCTCGAACATCTGCAGGGTGTGAGCTTGGAAAATCACCATCGATTGAGTATTTTTGCACGAACAACCATATCTTCTTGCACATGAAACTCTCCGTCATCATTGTTTCTTACAACGTTTGCCACTACTTATGTCAGTGTCTCGACGCAGTTTGGCGTGCAGCACAGGTGGCCGATGTCGAAACGGAGGTGTTTGTGGTAGACAATCACTCGAAGGACGGCACCATTGCCTTACTCTCTCGAGAATACCCCCTCTATTTACAAGAGAAGGGAGCCGACAATTGCCGACTCCATCTCATTGCAAATCAATGTAATGTGGGATTTGGACGTGCCAACAACCAAGCTTTGCGCCAATGCACGGGAGATTACGTCCTCTTTCTCAATCCCGACACGGTGATTGGCGAGCATTCGTTCGCAGATTGTCTGGCCGAAGCAAAAACTTGTCCCCGGCTTGGGGCGATCGGCGTCAAGATGATGTATCCGGACGGCCGCTTTGCTTTCGAAAGTCGGCGCGGATTGCCCACGCCTTGGGTCGCTTTTTGCAAAATGAGCGGACTCAATACGGTTTTCCCCCGCAGTCGAACGTTCGGGCGCTATTATTTGCGTTTCTTGCCCGAAGCAGAATCAGTTTCGATCGACATTGTCAGCGGGGCTTTCATGTTCTGTAGTCGAAAGGCCCTGGATCATTGTGGGGGCTTCGACGAATCGTTTTTTATGTACGGAGAAGACATCGATCTCTCCTATCGTTTTCTGAAAGCCGGCTTTCAAAATCGCTATGTGCCCACGCCCATCCTTCATTACAAGGGCGAAAGCACACAGAAAAACAGCTTTCGCTATGTGCATGTCTTCTACCAAGCCATGCTTATCTTCTTCCGCAAACATTTTCCGGCCACCTCGTTGTTGATCACCCTGCCGGTTTACGCTGCCATCTACGGACAAGCCGCCTTGACCTTGCTGCGTCAGCAAGCAAAGTCCCTGGGGCGTTTCCTCTATCCGCGACGTCGTGCAGCGGAACTTTCGGCTGTGTTCGTGGGAGAAGAGGCCGATGCGGCAAAACTCTCCACTTGGGCCGAAACTTGGAGCTTGCGACTCAGTACGGCCTCCGATTTTTCCTCGTTGCCGCCTGCCGATGTGCTCATTCTTTCCACGGCTTCCTACACTTATTCCGAGATGTTGCAAGCGGTGGCGCGTTTTTCTCATCGCTATCAACTCGGTATTTTTCATCCTCACCGCAATTCCCTGATTCTTCCCGGTGATGTTTACACTGCTACCTTATGAAACTCCGTGCTCCGGAACTCTCGGATCTCGATTTGCTGTTTGAGTTAGAAAATGACCGGGAGCAGTGGCTCACGTCCAACACCCGTGCCCCATTGTCGCGGGCAGCACTCAAACAGTTCATCGTGCGTTCGGCTCAATATGATATTTTTGCCCTGCGTCAACAGCGCTTTGTCATCGAATTGGGGGATGAAGGAAAAGAGGCGGCAATCGGTTTTGTCGATTTGACCGACTTCTCCCCCGAGCACCATCGTGCAGAAGTGGGGATCCTCCTCCTACCGGCATACCGTGGTAAGGGTTTGGGCAGAAAAGCGCTGCAAATGTTGGTCGCCTATGCGCACGAAATGCTGACACTCCGTGGTTTGTATGCTTTTGTCCCCATCGACAATGTCTCCTCGTGCAGTCTTTTCCGTTCGGAGGGGTTTGTGGAGGTCGGTACGCTCAGCGATTGGTTTTTCTTTGCGGGGAATTACCGCGACGCGCAGCTGTTTCAGAAAAAACTCCCCTGATTTCTTTGTGTGTAATGAGGAAATGCGTATTTTTGCACTGCGTTAAAGCAAAATACATTCGGTGCGTTAGTTCAGCTGGTTAGAATACATGCCTGTCACGCATGGGGTCACGGGTTCGAGTCCCGTACGCACCGCATAAAATCTCCCGCTACTCCAATGAGTATCGGGAGATTTTTTTATTACCTGTCCAGAACTCCGTGCATATTAATTGTAACTCATTTCCAGTCTTTGACGAAGTCAGGGCAATCCGTCCTTTTCTTGTAGAAACGATAAATGGCTTGTTTTATGGCTGAACAAAGTTTTTTTGCATCTTCTTCATTCTTGAAACAAAAACAGTTTTCGAAGTTCTTCTTGATATCTTCTTCTATTTTGATCGTTGATTCCTTTTTGACCTTGAGGGTTTTAAACCAAGAAGAGTACTTTGTACTTAGGTAATAGATTGTCTGTTTCGTGCTCATTCTATTTATTTTTTGCTGCAATACCTCCAGCATGATCTACCAATTGATGAAAATCTGTGGGAACAAGAACAAGTTTTCTAGAATTCTCGATATGATGCCAGGTATATCCTTTGGGAATCTCGTGACCATACTTTGCTCTGAATATTTTGTTTGCCTTGTTGATATCTGCTTGCCTTCCGAGATTGGGGTCAAAATGACTCAAGTCTAACTCTACAGCTTTGCTATTCTATTGGTAAGCGACCTTGCTAAAATCTGGAAACCCCTCTTTGGTAAATGGAATGCCTTCGGGAAACTTGCGATCTAATTCAACTAAGTCATCGTAAGAAAGTCTTTTTCCCGATTTTAGTTGGACGAATCCTTCTCCCCCCCTAAGTGGATCACGGAGTCGGGCTGCGAGACCGTCATTCAAGTTTGGATTAAGGTAATAAGTATTACCTGCATAAGTCTTGCCGTTTGGAACATATCGTCCTTTTCCCGTTTTTGCAACGAGTGATTTGTTCACATGGTTTCTTGTATTCAGCCAGCGTTGAATGTTATTAGGATTCTCCCGAATGAGCTCGGCCAAGCCTGGTTTATTCTCTACTTCTTTCAGAAGCTTTGCTACTTGCTCTTTAGATAGTCCTTTTACTTCTGCTATTTTTACAATGTCGGAAACTTCTCTATGCAGATGCTTTACAGAGTTTGATACCAGTTCAGCGGCTTCTAAACTCCCTTCATTTCTTAGCTCAATTTTGGCTATTTGAGGAATTTCCTTCTTTTCTGAATAGAATATTTTGACTTTGGCATCCCATCCTTTGGTTTTTCCTGATTTTACATATATAGGTAGGTCGATGTTCTTGCCGGTGATATGTAAAACGTTGGATAAAAGTTGAGTTCTTCTAATATTCTTACCTTCGATCTCAATGATACGTCCCAATTGATCGGTTCGTAATACATACTTCAATTTACCATTGAGATCTAGAACTTTATATGTTATTCCCGGGATGAGAGCCTCACTTATTAGTTCGTGACGGAATATATCTTCAGCGGCATCAGGTATTTGTATTCGCATGATACCGTCTTCGAGATAGCCAAGAACTTTTCTGTCTTTCTTACGTACGATTTTTACTACCTCTTCACCGGATATAAAATCGATTTTATCTAATTGCGAGAAACCAAACTTACTCTTTGCTTGGCGAATGCATTCGATGAAATAATTAAAGAACGAGGGCTTTTTTAGTGCATCGTCTGAGTAGCGTGATACATATTTATCAATTAAAGACGGATCCTCGTATAATGAATTAATGATTCGAGGTTGCTTTTCCAATGCTTCGGTGACCATTTCCTGTACTTGACTGGATTGTTTCTTCCAAAGAATATTGAAAAGCTCGCTTGATTCGCAAAGGGTTTTTACTGCAACTTTTGCATCTTTTTCTATTGCTTCTTCGCTTAGTTCCCTGATTGCTTTTTTAGGGGAGTTCTTTAAGAGGTTTTCTCCGCTTTCTTCTCCAAATTCTTCCGTAGTTTCTTCTAGAACTTCGCGCCCAACTTTCTTACAGGAGGAAAAAGTGAAGAGAAATGAGGCCGCAATTGTTAGAAGTAGAGCTTGTATTATTTTGTCCATGGAGCGTACGTACGATCGGTTTGTTGATCTAGTTGCAATAAGAGTTTATCGTAGGATACTTTCTGTTCTTGGTATTGCTCTTCCAATTTAGATATGACATGATTGTCATTCCATATCGAAGCGACAACACTTAAAATTAAACCAATAAGAAAACCTATAACTTTACCCACGCCAGGAGTAACTGTACCAACCAGCGAAGCAACGAGCCAAGCAATCAATGTTACTTCTAAAATTTCTTCCGTAACTTCAATAGCAATATTATTGCGTGAGTGGCTTGTCATGGCTTTCAAGTTGATGTGGGTATCGGGTATACTTTGCTTATTAAGGTCAGTACCATTGTGGCGAGATAGATTTGTCCACATCTGTCGACGTAATGTGTTTACATCCTGAGCGTATTTGTTGGAGATTTTTTGAAACTCTGCTCTTGTTTCTAAAGGAGAAAAGTAATGACCCGACTTCAACTTCCATTCTCGTTCTAGAGTTGCTGATGAGGAAAATAGGTAAACAAACATATTCTTATAGTCTTTGAATAGCCCGAGTTCTTCATCTTCGAATCGATCTAATTGTCTCTTAAACGCTTTGTTCGCAGATTGTTCTAGTTTGTGTACAAAGTTTTTGTTCATCGCATGCTCCTGTTGCTTATACATCTGAACCAATGCGCGCGGATTAGAGCCAGCCTTAATACTATGTGAAGTAGTGATTTCTTGTTGAATGTGCGCTCTCAATCTTTTTTCTTTTTCGCTTTTGCAAGAAATTAGACAGAGAAATCCCATTGTTACAAGTGAAAATAAGAATGTTTTATTCCTCATATGTGCCCATAGTTTCGATATTCGGATTGATAGCGGTTGTATATTCGTCTTCCATCTTGTCTTCAGAAAATGTACCATCGGGGAGTAGATAGTAGTACCAACTATATTCACTGTCTAATGCTTGGCGTAAGTCTTCAAAATCACCACCTTCAATAGAAGTATAGGATAGAACTTCCTTTATGCGCTTTGAAAATTCAGGTGTCGCAGTTGTTTCTCCTTTGCGAATTCGATCAATGCTAGAAGGAGTACACAGTAATATGCGAGCCAAGGCTTCTGTGTCGCCTCCACTGAATATATAGAGTTGGTTAAGTACATCTTTTGTACTCATACCATCTATGATTTGCGTTATTTCTGTGCGTTTTTCTGCTTCTTCTGCCTCGTTGTTGCCGCAGGACAAAAGAAAAGCTGTGGCTAAAATAAGAATTCCAGAGTTTAACCAAGTTCTTTTCATGATTGTTGCGATAAATGAGTGATTATAAATCAGTCGTTCTATTATTCTTTCTATTTACTTGAATATGTGTTTGTCCAATTCCCTTTTGATGTATTCTTTGAGGTTTTCTGCTTTGTCCTCTTCCGTAGGATGGCCAAAGAGCGTGCGGAGGTGACGCGGTAAACTCAAGAGCATGTCGATGAGTGAGTCGTTTTGGGGAGGCTCGTAGTGATGTTTGGGCATAATGCAGGGAGAATTATGTAGCAAAGTGAAATGAACAACAGCATAAGCAGAAAAGCGAAGCGCCTATCAACCCAATTCGTTGTATTGTAGAACCATGATGTGAGCAGTGCAGAATTACGCCTGCTTGACGTCGAGGCACATCATGTTCAAAGCGCCGGCGCGTTTGAGGTCTACGCCATAGAGCGCGAGGAAGCGTTCTTGCACGAGCGTGCCGCCGTTGGTGATAACGGGGTTGGAGGGCGACTGCGTGATGATTTCTACGCTCATGCCGGGCTCTATAAATACACCATTGGTGTTTTTGCGCATTTTGGTCGTGACAATGAATCGTGGCATGGGAAATAAGTTATAGAAAGTGGAACTTTGACGCGATGCCGGTGGCGAGATTTAAGGAAAAGAGTAAAGGCGCAAACCGAAAAGCCCTTCTCCCCGGTACAGGTATCGGCAAACACCTCATCACGGAAGGAACAAGCTGAATCAGTTCACGCCTATGTTGTCGAACGGGTGCGGTCGGCATTGCGCAGTCTTTGGGCTGCGCAATGCTTTAACCACACTTGTTGATGGACAAGCAGGGTAAACGTCAGGCTTGTGGGTCCGGTGATAGTCTATTTTGCCGATTTCGTACCGCAGACTGCACATTGTTGACGTTGAGACAACCGAGTTTTCGGTCATCTTTTGGCAAAGCTAATGCTTTTATTCCGATTCGCCATGCTTTCTCTTCACATTTTTGAAGTGTGCGTCGAATTTTACACGACAAAGGTAGAATTTGAATGGAAAAATGGGAGGATTGGCATCGAATTATTGTGCGAATCGTGAGCTTTTGTGTCATGTCGCGCAAATGTGTCTCCGATAAGTGAGGGAAAAGTCGGGTTGATGACCGGGGGGAGAGGGTAATTGTGGATGAAGCTATCGGAGAAGACGGACGTGTGAGGAGGGATCGGACGAGTTGAAGGAGAATTTTGAAAGCGAAGGAGGCGAGAAGACGAGGCGAGGGGCGCATGGTGATGAGAAATGACGGGACTTTGCGACAGCGGAAGGGGAAAGGCACACCGGCGTCGGAGGATGTGGTGCATGAGTAGATGGAACTTGTGCGTTTCACTCCTGTTGTCGACCGCAGATGGGGAGGAAAAATGCAGCGAATGTCACAAGGCGGGTGTGCCGGGCGAGGCACGCGGCAAAACACGGGAGAAAATGCGCGAAAATAGGGGACTTTGGATGAAAAACGGGGAACTTTGAGTGGAATGTTCCCGATGTTCGCCTCTTCGTACTGAGAGGGGAGGAGAAAAGCAAGAGAAAGCCGAAGAAAGGGGCGGGAGAGGTGAAGACACATGGGAGAAATGCGCAATTTGGGGCAGCCCAACGGGCGGAATGCGGTGGGCGAACCGAGAAAGCCCGGTGTGTGGGAAAAACTCTTGCAATGCGGTGGCGACGCAACGGAAAAATAATATTATCTTTGCAGCACCAAAACCATTTCCCCCCAACCAACACAGATGGAACAGCTCAAGCACGAATGCGGAGTCGCCATGGTGCGACTGCTCAAACCGCTGAGTCACTACAAAGCACGTTACGGCACCTGGGCGTACGGGCTCAACAAACTCTATCTTATGATGGAGAAGCAGCACAACCGCGGCCAAGAAGCGGCCGGTTTAGCGGCGTTGAAGCTCAATGCCAACCCGGGTGAGGAATTTATGTTTCGCGAGCGTGCCATGGGTAACACCGCGATTCAGCAAATCTTTGCTGCGGTGCACGAGAAGTTCGCTAACTTTTCGTCGTCCGAACTTGCCGATGCGGATTTTGCCGGCAAGAATATCCCCTTTGCCGGGGAAATCTATATGGGCCACCTCCGGTACGCTACGACCGGCAAGCGTGGCCTTTCGTATGTCCACCCGTTTCTGCGGAGAGACAACTGGAGAGCCAAGAATCTCTGTATATGTGCGAATTTCAACATGACGAATGTGCAAGAAATCTTCGACCACATTGCCGTGAAGGGCCAGCACCCGCGCATGTTGAGCGACACTTATCTCCTGCTCGAGCAATTGGGCCACCGATTGGACCGCGAATCGGAACGCTGCTTTGCGGCGGCTGAGGCGCTGGGGCTGTCTGACCGTGACATTACCGAATATATCGAACGACACATCGATGTGGCCAACGTGTTGCGCGAGTCGGCGCCCGTGTGGGACGGAGGTTATGTGGTGTGCGGGATCACCGGCAGCGGAGAAACGTTTGTTTTGCGCGATCCCTGGGGCATCCGTCCGGCTTTCTGGTACAAAAACGATGAGGTATTCGCACTGGCCAGCGAACGCCCGGTGTTGCAAACCACATTCGACCTTGAGGTGGACGACATCTTGGAGCTTCAACCCGGACAGGCGCTCATCACGAGCAGAAACGGGGAGTTGCGCATTGAGCAGATCCTCGAACCCAAACGCTTCGCCGCTTGTTCGTTCGAGCGGGTGTACTTCAGTCGAGGATCCGATCGCGACATCTATCGCGAGCGCAAGGAAATGGGACGACGCCTCGTGCCGGACATCCTCAAAGCCATCAATTATGAGGTGGACAACACGGTACTTTCTTACATTCCCAATACAGCGGAATCGGCTTATTATGGTATGATTCAGGGATTTGAGGAGTATCTCAATGAACAAAAGACGCGCGAAATCACATCGCTCCTGGCCCAAGCAGAACCGGGGCGCGAGGAGGAGACACAAGCGCGCATAAGAGAAATCTTGTCGCGCGGAGTTCGTGCGGAGAAAGTGGCATGGAAGGACATCAAAATGCGCACTTTCATCGCCGAAGGCAATTCGCGTAACGATCTGGCGGCGCACGTTTATGACATTACTTACGGCAGTCTGCGTCCCGGCGTGGACAATCTGGTGGTGATCGACGACAGTATCGTGCGCGGCACCACACTGCGTGAGAGCATCATCCGCATTCTCGATCGTCTGCACCCCAAGCGCATTGTGATTGTGAGTAGTTCGCCGCAGGTACGCTACCCTGATTACTACGGAATCGACATGGCTAACATGGACGAGTTCATTGCTTTTAAGGCGGCCATTGCCTTGCACGAAGAGCGGGGCACGCAGGCTTTGCTGCGCGACATCTACAATCGTTGCAAAGCGCAGGCTCATTTGCCGAAAGAAGAGATTCGCAATTATGTGTGCGAGCTTTACGAACCGTTTACCGTGGAGGAAATCAACGCCAAGATGATCGAACTGTTGCGTCCCACGGATGTGAAGACCGAAATACATCTCGTTTACCTCACCCTCGACGGGCTGCACAAGGCTTGCCCCACGAGTCCCGGCGATTGGTACTTCAGCGGATGCTACCCCACCCCGGGTGGCAACAAATGCGTGAACGAAGCGTTCATTCGCTACATGGAACAGGCGTGATTGCGCGCGGTTTCGCTTTATCACTTCATGACAACTAAAATTCCCCCCAAAATATAGACATGCGCAAAGTAACTCTTTTGCTCAGCGACGGTACCCGTTTTCACGGAGAGAGCTTCGGTTATGAAGCTCCCGTGGCCGGTGAGGTCGTTTTCAACACGGCGATGACGGGCTATCCCGAGAGTCTGACCGATCCGTCCTATGCCGGACAACTTATGGTGCTCACTTATCCGCTTGTGGGCAACTATGGTGTGCCGCCTTTCACGTTTGAAGAAAACGGTTTGGCCACCTTTATGGAAAGTGACCGCATTCATGCGCGCGCCATCATTGTCAGTGATTACAGTACGAACTATTCGCATTGGAATGCGAAGGAAAGTTTGGCCGAATGGCTGCAACGCGAAAAAGTGCCCGGCATCACCGGCATCGACACGCGACAACTCACCAAGGTGCTCCGTGAACACGGGGTCATGATGGGTAAAATCATCTTCGACGACGAGGAAGACAATGTGATTCCCGACGCGCAATATGAAGGAGTGAACTTTGTTGCGGAAGTGAGCTGCAAGGAAGTCATGCACTACGCGCCGACCAACGGAGATGCCAACGCGCCGAAAGTTGTTTTGGTGGATTGTGGCGTGAAACACAACATTATTCGTTGCTTGATCAAGCGCGGTGTGGAGGTGATTCGCGTGCCTTGGGACTACAACTTCAACGAATTGGAGTTCGACGGCCTATTTTTGGCCAACGGCCCCGGCGATCCCGACACCTGCGTGAAGACAGTTGAACACATTCGCGCTTTTCTCGCCAATCCGAAGGTGCGTCCCTGCATGGGTATCTGCATGGGCAACCAATTGCTCTCGAAGGCTGCGGGTGCAACCATCTACAAATTGAAATATGGCCACCGTTCGCACAACCAACCTGTGCGCATGGTGGGCACGAATCGCTGTTTCATCACCTCGCAAAACCATGGTTACGCTGTGAAAAGCGAGGCCTTGGGCGCAGACTGGGAACCTTATTTCGTGAATATGAACGATGGTTCGAACGAAGGCGTGCGCCACAAAACGAACCCGTGGTTCTCTGCGCAATTCCACCCGGAAGCTTGCAGTGGTCCGGTAGATACTGAATTCCTTTTCGATGATTTCGTCAACCTCCTCAAATAATCCGAAGCATGATTGATCAAAATATTAAGAAAGTCCTGTTGCTCGGTTCGGGCGCTCTGAAGATCGGCGAAGCCGGTGAGTTCGATTATTCCGGTAGTCAGGCGCTGAAGGCGCTCAAAGAGGAGGGAATCGAAACGGTGCTCATCAATCCGAACATTGCCACGGTGCAAACCTCGGAAGGAGTGGCCGACCGCATTTATTTCTTGCCGGTCACGCCTTACTTCATCGAGCGAGTGATCGAAAAAGAGCGTCCGCAAGGCATTATGCTGGCATTCGGTGGACAAACTGCGCTGAACTGCGGCGTAGAACTCTATCGTAGCGGAGTTTTGGAGAAGTATAATCTCCAAGTGCTGGGCACTCCCGTGCAAGCGATCATGGATACGGAAGATCGTGAGCTGTTTGTCAAGAAATTGGACGAGATCGATGTCAAAACGATCAAGAGCGAGGCCGTGGAAACGCTGGAAGACGCGCGCCGCGCCGCCAAAACGCTGGGCTATCCCGTGATTATTCGTGCGGCCTACGCGTTGGGCGGGCTCGGTTCGGGCTTTTGCGACAATGAAGCCGAATTGGATAAGTTGGCCGAGAAGGCTTTCTCGTTCTCTCCGCAGGTTTTGGTCGAAAAGAGCTTGAAGGGCTGGAAAGAAGTGGAATATGAAGTGGTGCGCGACCGCTTCGACAATTGCATCACGGTGTGCAACATGGAAAACTTCGACCCGCTCGGCATTCACACGGGCGAATCGATTGTGATTGCCCCGTCGCAGACGTTGACCAACAGCGAATATCACAAACTTCGCGAGCTGGCGATCCGCATTGTGCGCCATGTCGGCATCGTGGGTGAGTGTAATGTGCAATATGCCTTCGATCCCGAGAGTGAAGATTACCGTGTGATTGAGGTGAATGCGCGTCTGAGCCGCAGTTCGGCGCTCGCTTCGAAGGCTACCGGCTATCCTTTGGCCTTTGTTGCCGCGAAGTTGGGCTTGGGCTACGGACTTTTCGACCTGAAAAACTCGGTGACGAAAACAACTTCGGCCTTCTTCGAACCGGCTCTCGACTATGTGGTGTGCAAAATCCCGCGTTGGGACTTGGGCAAGTTCCGCGGTGTGGATCGCGAGCTCGGCAGTTCGATGAAATCGGTGGGCGAAGTGATGGCCATCGGTCGCACTTTCGAAGAAGTGATCCAGAAAGGCCTCCGCATGATCGGACAAGGCATGCACGGCTTCGTGGGAAATCGCGAATTGACCATTGAAAATGTGGACGCCGCCCTCAAAGCGCCCACCGACAAGCGTATTTTCGTTATTGAGAAGGCGTTTAAGGACGGATATTCCGTCGAAGATGTTCATCGCCTCACAAAAATCGATCGCTGGTTCCTGCGTAAGCTCTACAATATCTACGAAACGGAGCGTGAACTGGAGGCCGTGGGCAATATCAATGTGCTTGACAACGATTTGCTCGCTCGGGCCAAGCGCCAAGGCTTCACAGATTTCCAAGTAGCGCGTGCACTCGGCATGGAAAGCGAGATGGAAATCGAACGGGCCCAGATGTTGGTGCGTGAACGTCGCAAGTTGGCCGGCATTGTTCCCTATGTGAAGCAGATTGATACCCTCGCAGCGGAATATCCCGCGCAGACCAATTACCTTTACCTCACGTATAGCGCGGTGGCGCACGACCTGCGTTACGAAAACGACAAGCGTTCGGTGGTTGTCCTCGGGTCAGGTGCCTATCGCATTGGTTCTTCGGTTGAATTTGACTGGTGCGGTGTGCAGGCACTCAACACCATTCGCAAAGAAGGCTACCGTTCGGTGATGATTAACTATAACCCCGAGACGGTATCCACGGACTATGACATGTGCGATCGGTTGTATTTCGACGAACTCACCTTCGAACGGGTGCTGGATATCCTGGATCTCGAAGTACCTTTCGGTGTGGTTGTGAGTACCGGTGGACAAATCCCGAACAACCTGGCGATGCGGCTTGACGAGCAGCACGTTCCGTTGCTGGGCACGCAGGCTAAGTATATTGACAACGCCGAAGATCGCGAGAAATTCTCCGCAATGCTTGGACGCATTGGCGTGGATCAGCCGGAATGGAGCGCACTTACGTCGATGGAGGACATCAATGCGTTCATTGACCGCGTAGGTTTCCCCGTACTTGTCCGCCCCAGCTACGTTCTCTCGGGAGCTGCCATGAATGTCTGCCACACACAAGAGGATTTGGAGCGCTTCCTGACCATGGCGGCCAACGTCAGCAAGAAACACCCCGTGGTGGTGTCGCAGTTCCTCCAACATGCCAAGGAAGTGGAGATGGATGCTGTGGCAAAAGACGGCGAAATCATTGCGTATGCCATTTCGGAACACGTGGAATTTGCGGGGGTTCACTCCGGCGACGCCACGATTCAGTTCCCGCCCCAGAAGCTTTACGTTGAAACGGCACGACGCATTAAGAAAATCTCGAAGCAGATTGCGCGCGAACTGAATATTTCGGGTCCGTTCAACATACAATACCTTGCAAGAGAGAACGATATTAAGGTCATTGAGTGCAATCTTCGTGCGTCTCGCTCCTTCCCCTTCGTGAGCAAGGTGCTGAAAATTAATCTTATTGAGATGGCCACGCGGATTATGCTGGGACTTCCTGTGGAAAAGCCCTCGAAATCGCTCTTTGACCTGGATTACGTGGGCGTGAAGGCCTCTCAATTCTCGTTCAACCGCTTGCAAAAAGCAGATCCTGTGCTTGGCGTCGACATGGCCTCCACCGGCGAGGTCGGATGCCTGGGCGAAAATGCCAATTCGGCCTTGCTCAAGAGTATGCTCTCCGTCGGATTACGCATTCCCCGGAAGAACGTACTGCTTTCGACCGGGAATGGCAAACAGAAAGCCGAGATGCTGGAAGCTGCCCGCAGATTGTCGCAGCACGGCTACAACATTTTTGCGACAGCAGGGACTTCGCGCTACCTTTCCGAGAACGGAATTGAGAATCAGCGTGTCCTTTGGCCGAGCGAAGTGGAGAATCTGGCGCCGGACAGCCCTGAAAACGCACTTCCCCGCGCGCTTGACCTGTTGCGTGACAAGAAAATCGACATGGTCGTCAATGTTCACAAGAATTTCTCCACAGGTGAACTCACGAACGGCTACAAAATCCGCCGCGCAGCCATCGATTTCAACATTCCATTGCTGACCAACGCACGTTTGGCCTCGGCTTTCATTTACGCCTTCACAACTACGCCGCTTGATTCGCTCGAAATCAAGAGCTGGCAGGAGTTCTAAGTGAACGAGTTCGCGTTGTATTTGCGACGCCACTCCGTCTGCGCTGTGCTTCTTCTCGATGTTTCTTCTAAATAAGGAGGAGTTGTGGCGATAGATGGGGTGGCGATTGCAATTGAGGCGAACAAGAGCGTAAAACCCTCCTCGTGTATTAAATTCGATCTGATATGTTTATCCATTTACTCACCGTTCCAAGTGCGGAGCGGGTCACAGAACAAGTTTCTGAGCAAGTGCGTCAGCAAGTGACGCAGAATAGCGTTGGTACGCTCCACCAAGTTTCATCTTGGTTGTCGACAAATGCCGTTAGTTTCGGGTTGCGCGTACTCACCGCGATTGTTATCTTTGTTGTCGGCCGGTTTCTGATCGGTTTCATCAACAAACTGGTCGCAAAGCTGCTTTCCCGTCGTCATGTTGACGTAGAAGTGCAGAGTTTTGTGAAAAGTTTGGTGAGTATTCTGCTCACTGTTTTGCTCATTGTAGCCGTCATCAGTCAATTAGGTATCGAGACGACGTCGTTTGCGGCCTTGTTGGCTTCTGCGGGCGTGGCAGTCGGCATGGCGCTTTCGGGCAATTTGCAGAACTTCGCGGGCGGACTCCTGATTCTCCTCTTCCGTCCGTACAAAGTCGGAGACTATATCGAATGCCAAGGGCAAGGTGGAACGGTTCGTGAGATACAAATCTTTTATACCATACTCGTCACTCCGGAAAACAAGGTTATCTATCTTCCCAATGGGCCTTTGAGTAGTGGCACCGTGGTGAATTACAGCCAAGAAGCCACGCGCCGTGTAGATTGGACCGTGTCTGTCGAGTATGGCGAGGACTATGAGCGCGTGGAACGGGTGTTGCGCGAGCTTGTAGCGGCCGATGAACGCATTCTCACTGATCCTGAGCCCGCCTTTGCCTTGTTGTCATTAGGAGACAGCAGTGTCAATGTCGTAGTGCGCGTGTGGGTGGCAACAGCCGACTACTGGAACGTGTATCTTGATATGAATAAGAAAATTTACTCCACGTTCAACCAAGCCGGTATCGGTTTTCCTTTCCCACAACTCACTGTTCACCAGGCAGAATAGTAGAGAAAAAACGAAATACCGCAAGCAAAAGAGCGAGCCGCATGGACTATGCGGCTCGCTCTTTCGCGTTTATCGTGAAAATACGAATGGATATACGTGTTAGTTTCCATAGAGGCAGGCACACTACCCTATTCCCCCGTTTCCGGGGGAGACTTTGTGGCAATTAGTGGAATCTTGCGACGGCTATCGCGGGGGGATCCCTCCGTTTTAGCGGGCTCTTTCGTAGGTAATTTCGTAGAAATAGGGTTTTACGTCGTTGATGGCGACTTTGTGTCCCTGATTGCCGGGTACAATGAGGCGAATCTTGGCGATTTGGCTGTTCGGCGAATGCTGGCGCCCGATGTGGAGGTAACGAAGGGGGAGCAACCAGGCCGAAGGTACGGCAGATCCGTAAGTGTTGTACATGTGTCCCGATACAAATACGCCATTTAGGGTGCCGGAGTTGTTGTTTATGCTGATTAGATCGGGGCGTTCCGGGAAATCAAGCAAGTTCGAAGTGGTGATACTGTCACCTGCGATGCTGAACTCGGTGAAGCGGCTGATCACCGTGGTGCGTTCTCCGGCAGTAATGCGTTGTCCGGTGCCCTTGCGAATGATTTGCATATAAACTCCCGTTCCAAATTGCACGTACTCGTTTTTTGAAACGTCGGTTGTGGTGTCTTGTGCCAAAAGCTGGGCTTCCGAAATCACTTTGATGTTGCCCGGTACATTAAGCACGTCGAATCCGTGGATTTTGTCGCGCACCACACATCCCCGCCGGAGGAAAGCCTGGATTTGCTTGTCTTCTTTCTCTCGGCGTTCCGCGTAAGTGTCGTTGTCTCGGCAAGCGCAGAACAGAACAAGGCTGGCAGCTACGAACAGTAGGACTTTAGTGAACTGGTTGGTCATGTTTGAGCGTTGTATATGGGGCAAATGTACGAAAAAAATGGTGTCTTCCGCCTACGAACGCTTGTTTTTTGCTCGTAGGCGGAGACATAGATCTTATTTCGCGATGAACTTTTTACCGTTTCGGATGTAAATCGTGCCCGGTATCGGCTTTTCGACGCGTAGTCCGTTCAAATTAAACAATAATCCTTCTTCGTCAGAATATTTCGTCCGAAGAGTCGACGTGATCAGGCCGATTTTCAGACCATCAGGCGATGCGCTGATAACATGCTCATGATCAGAGAGATAAGCACGGAAAGGTCTACGCCAAATTTTCAGGGGCAAAAATCTACCTGTGGAACGAGAGAAAGCGAAGGTCTCTTCTATCGGGATCGGACGGGGAATGTCGTAACCGAAGAGTACATTCTTTTCAGTCGGGATAGCCGGGAAATTCTGCTTGCTTTGCAAGGAAAGCGTCACCCAGCTGTTGGGTTGACCGGAAACGATGAAGGCCGTTTTCGCGGGGAGGTTGTTTGAGAGTTCGTTGAGCTGCAGCCCGCTTCTTTTTAGGGTTCCGCCATAGGCTTTCGCCCCATTGAGAATTGCATCTACCGGAGTGTAGAACGTGCAATAGCCATGTTCGCCAATAAAGACGGGGAGCTCATTGACTTTCTCGATGACCACGGGTTCGGAAATCGTGATGCCACCCTTGTCACTCCAAATAATCAAATGTCTACCTTGCATCCCCTTGATTGTCAGAGGGGCTGGTTGATCAGAGTTCTCCGCAACTTGTAAACCTTCCGTCAGTTTCTTCGAAGTTGAGGCGTGGGTTAGTGCGCGACCTCCCGAAAGGCTGAGCAAACCATCGCCGGTGAGTTGGAAGATGGTTTCCGGACTGGCCAATGTCGTTCCTTCGATTTTTCCGTTCGTTGCACTAAGTTGTGTGCTACGGCTTTCGGTTGCGGAGGGAGCTGTGAGAT
>CAJPJR010000024.1 GCA_905369775.1 Prevotellaceae bacterium UBA1746 | reverse complement strand
TGATGTTCGGCCGTAAGCGAGGGGGGTTATCTCGGTTTCGGGCAGTTTGTTGATGTTGTGTGTGTCGAGTTTGTTCGGCTGACCCTGGTCTTGGTAAGTACGCTTGTCGGTAAGTGCCCAACCGGCGCCGGGACGATAACCTTCATACCACCAACCATCGAGCACAGAGAGGTTGACCACGCCGTTCATGAGGGCCTTTTCGCCCGACGTTCCGGAGGCTTCGAGGGGACGCGTGGGGGTGTTCATCCAAATGTCGACGCCGCTGACGAGACGACGTGCGAGCTCCATGTCGTAGTTGTCGAGGAAAATGATCTTACCAATGAACTCGGGGCTCTGAGAGATGTCGTGAATCTTCTTGATGAGGCCTTGTCCTGCACCGTCGGCGGGGTGCGCCTTACCGGCAAAGAGGAACTGCACGGGATAGTCGGGATTGTTGACAATCTTCGAGAGGCGTTCGAGGTCGGAGAAGAGAAGATGGGCGCGCTTGTAGGTGGCGAAACGACGAGCGAAGCCGATGATGAGCGCGTTGGGGTTGATTTTGTCGAGCAAAGACATCACGCGGGCAGGATCGCCTTGGTTGCGCAACCAGTTGTCGCGGAAACGTTCGCGGATGTAGTCGATGAGTTTCTTTTTCAGCGCGACGCGGGTTTCCCAAACTTCCTTGTCACTGACCTGATAAATGTTTTCCCACAACGCGGGATTGCTCTGATCTTTGAAGAAGGTCTTGCCGAAGTACTTTTTGTGCACGGCTTTCCACTCGCTGGCGCACCAGGTGGGATAGTGCACGCCGTTGGTGACGTAGCCGACGTGGCTTTCGTCGGGATTCACATTGTAAACCTTCTCGTATTCGTCGTGCGAGAGGATCTGGTGCTCACGATAAGATTCAGCGGGGAGGTAGCCGGGCCAAATACTCTCGAACATGCGCTGCGAAACCTTACCGTGCAACCAACTTACGCCGTTGACTTCTTGGCAAGTCTTGCAGAGGAAAGTGGACATGCAGAAGCGTTCGCCCTTGTCGTCGGGATTCTGACGGCCGAGTCCCATGAAGTCGTCCCAGCTGATGCCGAGCTTGGCGGGATACTGGCCAAGATATTTTCCACAAAGGCCTTCGTCGAAATAGTCGTGGCCGGCCGGGACGGGCGTGTGTACGGTGTAAAGCGAGCTGGCGCGGACCAATTCGAGGGCTTCGTCGAACTTGAGACCGCCTTCCACGAAGTCGGCGAGACGTTGCAGGTTGGCAAGTGCGGCATGTCCCTCGTTGCAGTGGTAAACATCCTTCTTGATGCCGAGCTTTTGCAGGGCGAGGATACCGCCGATACCGAGGAGATACTCTTGCTTCATGCGGTTTTCCCAGTCGCCGCCGTAGAGGGAATGGGTGATGCTACGGTCGTATTCGGAGTTCATCTCGTTGTCGGTGTCGAGCAAATAGAGGGGAACGCGACCGACATTGACGCGCCAGATGAGCGCATGCACCGTGAAGTTGGGGAAAGGTACGTCGACTACAACTTGATTGCCGTTGGCATCCAGCACACGCTCGATGGGCATGCGGTCGAAGTCCTGCGCTTCGTAGTTGGCAATCTGTTGTCCGTCCATAGAAAGGGTTTGGCTGAAGTAGCCATAGCGGTAAAGGAAACCGACAGCGCACATATCTACATTGGAGTCGGAGGCTTCCTTGACATAGTCGCCGGCCAAAACGCCAAGACCACCGGAATAGATCTTGACATTGTGGTTCATGCCGTATTCCATGCAGAGGTAGGCTATGGAAGCGCGCTGGGCGTTGGGCTTCTCGTCCATGTAGGCACGGAAAGTCTTGTAAACGGCATCCATTCGACCGATGACTTCAGGATCGGCTGCGAGTTCTTGGAGCTGCTTGTAGGGGATTTGGTTGAGCAGTTCAACGGGATTTTGATCTACTTCTTCCCAAATTTTGGCATCCAAGCTGCGGAACAAGTCCAGAGCTTCTTGGTTCCAGCAGAACCAAAGGTTGTGTGCCAGCTCATCGAGCGGCTTCAGTTCGGCGGGAATATGGCTTTTTACGGTCACCGTCTTCCACGCAGGCTGATTGGCATTGGTGATTTTAACGTTCATGGGTGGGTATGTTTTATTGTTTCGTTCGAGGATTGGATGTTTTCCCGCTGCCATCGGAGTCAAATCGCGGCGCGGCGATTTGAACGGGGGACTTAGCTTACGGAAAACATGCAGAGAGTTACTGGAAACATTCAGTTTCGGTGGCGAAGCGCGAAATCATAAGCCTCATAATAGTAGCGAATGAAATGCTTCCACTGGGCTTTTTCGGCAAATTGCTCAGCGCGGCGACGAAGTGTGGCGTGCGTCTGCTCGTTCATCTCGAGATAGTTACGCACATCGGCGCAGATGGCTTCTGCACACTCGAAGTAATTGTTGTCGTCGCGATGCAACACGCTGACTCCGTCGGACAAACGGCCGGCATGTCCCAATTCAGCATTCACCCATTGGCCGAAACCGCTAAGATCGGTGGTGATACAGGGAATTTTGAAGGCGACACTTTCTAAAGGCGTGTAGCCCCAAGGCTCATAATACGAAGGATAAAGCGTAAGATCGTTGGCTGTGAGGACATCGTAGTAGTGTTGATCAAAAATACCGTCGGTGCCGTCGAGATAACAGGGAACGAGTATCACCTTGACGGGATTTTCGGGACGGTTGTCCAGGCCGAGATCTTTGATCAAGCAGAGAATCCGATCTTCATTGAGGTTATGAAGGTCGTGAGTGATCATAGGTGTGGGCAAAGGCGTGGTGTAGGCGTGACTGCGCAGGGCTTTTTCATCGGCCAAACGCGCACGCAAATCTTCACGAGGGCCAAGTAACCAACAGGGTACCTCAATAAGGGAGAGCACTTTGCGCTGACTTCCGCGCAACTGTTCGTTGAGTCGACGCATCGATTCGAGATAAACATCGAAACCCTTGCATCGGAAATCGTTGCGTCCCGATGTCGAGATGATCATCGTGTCGTCTGCATACGTTTCTCCCGTGAGTGCTTCGGCAATGTCGAAGATACGGCGACGCGCAGCCGCGCGTTTCTTCTCCAATTCCGCACCTTTCGGCACAAAATCGAGTTCAAATCCGTTGGGGAGGACTACATCTGCCGGTTTGTCGAGCAGTTGTGCACATTCGGCATCCGTGAATTCAGAGACCGTTGTGAAGCAATCGCAACGATGTGCGCTTTGTTTCTCGATGCTGTGCTTGGCTTCCATCGAAAGCTCGGCCGCCATTTGGTCGCCGTTGTAGCCTTTGAAGTAAGCATAGAGCAGTTTGTTGTTGCCGGCGATACTTCTTCCGATGCTTGTGGCGTGGGTGGTGAAAATCGTCCGCACTTCCGGGCACTCGTGCTGGAAGAAGAGCATGCCGAGTCCCGACATCCACTCATGGGCCTGGTAGATGATCTTGCGACCTGCGAAGCAGTGCTTGCACAGTGCCGCGGCAAAGCGTCCTGCAGCGTAGGAAAACATGGAAGCTTCGTCGTAGTCGCCGTAAGCATGCAGCGAATCAACACGAAAAAGTTCCCAAGCGCGACCGTAGATCTCATTTTTCTGCGCGAAGAAAGGCTGGAAATCAACCAAAACGGCGATTGGATTTCCGGGAACCTCCCACCGGCCGATGCGCACAGGCACACCTTCTTCAAGAGCGGCCTTTTTCCACTCGGGATATAGTTTTTTGTCTTCTGTGAATAGCGGATTCTCGTGTTCACCCCAGACGTCGGGGCCGATAAAGATCAGGTGATCCTTGAATTTTCGGACGAGGGTCTTGGCGCGCGTCGAGAGCACCGTGTAGATCCCTCCTACTTTGTTGCACACTTCCCAGCTGGTTTCGAACACCACGTCGGGAAGGAGTTGTTCTTGGGTCATAATGCGATTGCAAATAGTATGGAGCAAAAGTAATCATTCTCGCCGTCGCAACCAATATTTAGCGCATCAAAACACGAATTTATTGTACTTTCCTACGCGTATTGACGGATGGATTAAACAAGACTTCGCGCAATTGCCATCACAGAGTTGGCAATTGTGATTGACCACCGCCTGTTGGCAAAACAAGTTCCCGAACACTATTTACTCTCACGCCGCTTTCCACTTCGCACAGCAGGAGATCAAAAAAGCACCACCCACTCGTCCGCTCTTTGCTGCGAAAGAGTGAACGAATGGGTGAATATACCTATATAAATATGGGAGAATACGCGCCTTCAAAAAGGGAGAAATGTGCCTTAGACCGGAGATTTAAGACACATAATCCGCAAGCGGCGCGCTCAAGTTGTCAATAACGCACCATTTGTCCGCGCGTCAAGACGGTTCCCTGAGTGAAACCGTTCAAATCGCACAAAGCTTCGACAGTGAGGCCCAATTTTTCAGCTACACTTTGCACCGAAACGCGGCGTCCTTCCACCTGATACATGCGACCGGTCGAAACAGCTTGTGCCACTTCCTGGTGGTTGCGTTCCATCGTTGCGCGACTTAGGATGCCACCGTCGCAGTCCCGATAACGGAAAGTGAAGGTGTTGCAAGTGACATCTTGGTTGTGGAAGTCGAAAAGCAGCGAAGGGTCAATCGCCACACCCACGATACGCGTCTCGAAGTGGAGATGCGAACCGAACGAACGGCCGGTGTTGCCACCCAGCCCGATCGTTTGACCGGCTTTCACGAATTCGCCTTCTCGCGCAATGCTCTTTGAAAGGTGTCCGTAGATGGTTTCCAATCCGTTGCGGTGACGAATCACCACATAATTGCCATATCCCGAAGCCTCATAGCCAACCATGCGCACTTTTCCATCGAAGGCTGAGACAATTGTATCGCCGGTGTAGACTTTAATGTCCAAGCCCTTGTGCATTCGGTGGAACGTTGGGCGGTAACCGAAGTTAGAAGTGATGTTGCGGCTGGGAGTGGGCATGCGAAATCCGCGAAGGTCGATTTTATAAGTCTCGGGGATTTCACTGCTGGAATAACAATGGACTTTCGAGGTATTCCAAGAGGAATACAACTCATTGCTCTCTAAATTCGTAAGAGCGGCATTTTTGATGACTCGGTTGATGACAACGGAGTCCGCCGACTTGACTCGGCGCTCGACAGGAGCCTGCCTGGCGATCAGATCCTGCGCCGCTGCGCCGGAAGCACCGCCCAGTAGACAGGCAAAGGCGAATATATATTTGGAGATCGTATACTTCATTGATGCGTATAATAGGGTTCCGCCTGCAAATATATGATTTTAAGCTCAAACGACCAAGTATTCAGTGCATAAACCCCGGAAAAACATAGATTGCGGGCGATACACAAACGATCATTCGACTTTGCAAAACGGAAGCCGGGGGAAACTATTGCGGAAGTCGCTCTCCGAAAAATTCGTAGCTGAAATTGCTCCCTTTGGCCGAAGGAAATTGGCTGCGCGGATCAATGTCCTGGCGATTTTTCAGGTGAGAAACGATGCGATTGTAGCATTCGATGGCCGACGTCGTGCGGACATAGGCGGCAAATGTGGTGTCGCGGTACTGGAACTTCTGCGTGCCGGGGATGAGCAGCACGCGCTTGAAATTGATTCGTCCGAAGTACCAGCCTTCACGCTGCTCTTGGAGCATAAAAACACGGGAATCTTTGCGCACCATTCCCCCGATGTTCCCGCCATAAGGCAATGTGGCCGGAGCGGCCTGGGGTGAACGATTGTTGGCTTTGAATTCCTCGAGCGTCTGCGCCGTGGTTTTGATAAGAATGAAGTAAACGCGCGGCCGAACCTTGTAACGCTTGGGATAATTCGCCTCATCATTGACATAATTCGTCAATTCATCGACCATCAACTTGTTGATCGTGATGTCGCCCAAGCCCGAAAGGAAATCAAAGAGTTCGTCAAGATTCCGAACGAGCGCCTCATTATTAAAGTAGCGTACGTAAATGTTCATGTTCTCTCGAAAAAGGACGTTCGCACCAGCAGGCGACGTCTCAAAACAAACATACAATCCACGAAAAAAGGCGGCAAACGGTGCCCAACCTGTGGATTGAAAAACAGAAAAGCGAACTGCTTCTTGAGCAATTCGCTTGAGAGCGGAAAACGAGACTCGAACTCGCGACCCCAACCTTGGCAAGGTTGTGCTCTACCAACTGAGCTATTTCCGCAAATGTGAAGAGGAGGAGACTCGAACTCCCACGTCGCAATTGACACTACCCCCTCAAAGTAGCGCGTCTACCAATTCCGCCACCTCTCCATTGCTTTATCTCTCGACAACTACATGAATGCTGAGGGAACACATCCACATCGAGAATTCCGATCCGCTGCAAGGTGCCCAGAACAGGACTCGAACCTGCACGTCGTTAAACACTCGCACCTGAAACGAGCGCGTCTACCATTCCGCCACCTGGGCTCAGGGATCAGTTTGCCAAAAAGTGAGCGGAAAACGAGACTCGAACTCGCGACCCCAACCTTGGCAAGGTTGTGCTCTACCAACTGAGCTATTTCCGCAGACACTCTGTAATTTTCATCGCAGAGGCGTTATCTCTCAAACGCAGTGCAAAGGTAAGGATTTTCTCCGAACTGACAAATTTTCTCCCCGTTTTTTTCACTTTCGAGGTCGAAAAAAGCGGATTTGCACCTATTCAGCGGCTCAAAGCTCGGAAGGAAGCGTCTTTCGCACGAAATCTTCGGCAACTGCCAGCGTCTGCACTTTGCCCACATCCAGCAAATGAAGATGCTCCACCTCATAACCGCGGATGTTCAAGCGGTCGCATTGCTCCAAATAGAATTGCATGATGGGAAACGCGGGCGGATAACCGGCCATGGCCTCACGAAGTCGCGGCGAAACACA
Source organism: Prevotellaceae bacterium UBA1746 (assembly GCA_905369775.1). Lineage (GTDB taxonomy): Bacteria > Bacteroidota > Bacteroidia > Bacteroidales > Bacteroidaceae > Alloprevotella. Next base: position 21,911 of record CAJPJR010000024.1, on the reverse strand, counting down.
GTGAATGCCGGAAAAAGCCAGTTTGCGACAGGCGTTCACGTCCAAGTCGGCATGCGGACTGCGAACTTCGCCGGTAGCAACATTGGTCCAACCGACCAAACGCATGCGCTCATCGAAAAGCAAGTAGCGCTGCGTGTCGCGACGACTCACCATCAGCTGCACATCCACATCGGCACTTTCCGCATAGAAGGCGCGCAGCGGAGCGTCACTGAGGATGTCGACATTGTGAATCAGGATCGGCGCATCCCGCTCTGCGAACAAAGGAATGGCTCGACGGAGGCCGCCGCCGGTATCCAACAGGGCTTCGCGCTCATCGGAGACATGAATCGGCACCGGCCACTCGTGTTCGGCCAAATAGTCGATGATTTGTTGCCCGAAATGATGGACATTGACCACCAATTCTTCGGCGCCGACTTCGACCAACCGGTGGATGGTGTGCCACAACAGGGGTTGACCGTCTACCGGAACCAGCGCTTTGGGCATACGATCGGTGAGGGGACGCAAACGAGTGCCGAGACCGGCGGCAAAAATCAGTGCTCGCATAAGAGAGAGGGTAAAAAGAGGTATGGAAATCGGGGAAAAGCGGTCGAGGACATCGCAGTAGACAACATCTGCCGGCGGACTGTACGAGAACAACAACCGGGACGCAGACCACGCTTCCCCGATGTTTTGATGCAAGATGGGCAAAGTCACTTCGACGTCGCCGGCTATCGGCGACAGCGGCTGACGAAGCACTCGTCGCATACGAATATGGGCGTGCATTCCGCACGCCCATTATATATAAGGAAGGAGGATCACTTTTTGAAACGGCTGTAGACCACCGAAAGGTCCACTCGTCCGGCCGCCCCACCTTCAAGACGCACCGACGAAAGGTCGAAGGCGTTCATCACACGCACCAAGGTGCGAACCGGGTTTCCGGTGCGGGCATCAGTCGTTTTGGAGTATTCGCCGGTCACCGGGAGGAGCACCACTTTGTTCCAGTTGGGATGTGCTTGTTCCCACGCGCGCCACTTGGCCTTGCGCTCCGTTTCAGTGTCACCGGCCGTAACCCCGGCTCCACGATTGCGCTCTTCGCGAAGATAGGCGACGAGGCGCCCGATGTTATCGAAGCGATAACCGTAGGTGGCTTTGCTGTTTGCCGTCGAATGATTGTCGAGTGTGGCCACAAACGAGGTCACACCGTCGGGCATCTGCTCGTGGACAAAGAAATGGTCCACCTGATCAGCGCGCACCAAGAGCAACATGTTGGGTTTGGGCAAGCGCTTTTCGTTGGTCTCTTCCAACACCGTGCGCAAATTCAGCGAGGCGCTGTTGATCGTGTCGTTGAAGTGCACTCCGCCCACGATGTCATCGATGGGCAAGGTCGCTTCGGTGTGCAATGCCAACGGCGATTTCACGTAGGTGTAGGGCAAGGAGGCGTCGAGCATCGCATCGGGCACTCGATTTTCGACCCGCGGCAGCTGAATGATCTCGTCGGTGGCGGTGAAACGCTGGCTGCCGTTGACCAAAGTGTCTGCGCCGGACGCCGTTTTCGAGCGATAGCGGAAGTAAACATCGAGGGTCACGAAATCACTTTTGAGCATCGCACCGATGCCTCCGCTGTGGCGGAAATAGAAACCGCCGCAAACGTGGTGTGCAAACTCATAGGAGTTGGCAAAGTGCGCCGGTTGTGCATAATAATGGCGCAACAGACGTGTGCCGAACGCTTGACTCAACGGAATGGGCAGTCGGCGATAGTAAGCATTGCCCTGTACCAACGACTGCGGTCGGGTTTGATCGAAAACACTGTAGCTGACGGTCTGGCGTTCCGCCTTTCCGGCAGGCAGCAGCAGTTGGCTCACGTCGGTCTGCGTGCTGTAGTTCACTACTTCGCTGAGCGTGCGCGCCGTATCCACTTCCCACACCGTCACCTTCTGCGCGGCAAGCGAATCACCGAAATATTCCCCATGATAGATATTGAGGAAACACGAGTCGGCCACGGGTTGTCCGTCTGCTCCGGTCATCATTTTATCGAGGTTGGGCAGTCGGAAAGTTTCGGGCACGTAAAATTGCGCCACGAAATCGTTGCTTGTGCGCGCACCGGTCTCGGGATCGATCACGGCGCCCAACCAACTGCTGTTGGTGCGCGCCACCGTCGAAGCGGTGCGCACGGTGCGGGTGCTGACCGGGAAATGCAATTGCGCTGTGCTCACCGAATCTTGGCGCGGCATCACGTCGATGCCCAAATTCGACACGGTTTCGTCACCACATGAGGCAACCAGGCTGCCAAATGCCGCCGACAACAAAGAGACGTAGAGGAGAGTCTTAACTTGCATGGTGTGGAGTGATATTCTGCATCGGGCAACCGACCCGAACGGAGGGCAAATATACCTATAAAAATCGATTTACCCGTCGTGCGACGCCTTTATTCGGCGACGTTGCCCACGATTTGCTCGTAAAATTCGGCATACGCTTCCACATCGGCGGCCTCTTTCGAGGGTTCGAGCACGGGGATGCCTTGTGCGCGGGCATGTTCGACCACTGCACTGCACGATCCGAGTTGCACCACGCCGTCGGCAAAGTGTGCGCCGAGCAGATCGAGCGAACAGGGCGAGGAAAAGTCGATGCCGGTGTCGGCCAGCAGCGTTTTTTTAGCCTCACGGAAGTCGACACACGCCGGGAAGTTGTCGCGCGGCGCGAGGGTAAGCGTGTCTTCGTAGGCACTGTACACCACTTTGGTTTCGGCAAAAGGCGGTTCTTCGCGGAAGGCCTTCTTGATATAGAAGGGAACGATCGACGAAATCCAGCCGTGGCAATGAATTACGTCGGGCACCCAACGCAGTTTTTTCACCGTTTCGAGCACGCCACGCGCATAGAAGATGGCTCGCTCGGCATTGTCGGCATATTCGGTTCCGTCCTCGTCGGTGCGCATCAGGCGTTTGTAGAAATAATCATCGTTGTCGATGAAATAGACCTGAAGGCGCGCTGCCTGAATGGAGGCCACTTTGATGATGAGCGGGTGATCGGTTTCGTCGATGGCGATGTTCATCCCCGACAGGCGAATCACTTCGTGCAATTGGTTGCGGCGCTCATTGATGTTGCCCCATTTCGGCATGAAGGTGCGGATTTCTCGCCCTCCCTCCTGAATGCGTTGCGGCAACTCGCGACCTACAGTGGACATTTGCGACTCGGAAACATAGGGGACCATTTCCTGAGTGATGTACAGGATCTTTTTTGCTTTCATTCTGAGAATTAGCTGCACCTCGTCGCGCACACTCATGGGAGTGATACGGCGATAAGCGGTGCATGTTTTGCATGCAAAGATACAAAAAAGCGTTGAAACAGGCTGCTTTTGCCAACTCTTTTCTGCAATTCAGGTGATTAACCGTCGCTTTTTGTAATCTATTGAGGGCGAAAAGCGCATTTGTCGACTCCCCCACCCTTTTTGCCGAACAGCCGGTACAGGCCGTGCGGTGCCGGCGGGAAAGTGCCGGCGGTCAACGCGGAAATGGCACCGGGAAGGCGGGGACGACGACAAGCAAACGCGCGCCCATCGTCCTGCGTCGGGGAGAGAATCGCCTCCTCTGCGGGACTTCTCATACAGCCCAAGGAGGGCACGCAGAAAAAGTCCGCAGCTTTCGCGAGAAAACTGCGGACTTACTCCAAAAAACGCCCAACTTTCGCGCAAGAACTCCGGGATTTTGTCTCCCGGCGCTGCGCCGGACGACGAAACAACGAAAGCACCGTACGTCAACGGGCGGGCGAGCGCTCCCGAATGCGGGTCGCACTGCGCGGTCGCCGCGGTGTGCGACGAGCCACTGCGCAGCTCCGCCTTCGCGCAACGAGACGATGGGCTGCCGCAGGGCGACGGGATCCACGACGAAGCGCCCTTCCCCACTCGAAAGCAGGAAAGGGGCTCAGGCGCTGCGCTCCGCGGGTGGCAACTCACGCTGCGGCAGCGCGGCCCGGGGCGCGATCAGGATTTGCGTTCCAACTCTTGGAGATTCTCAAGGCGCTTGGTCTCGAGAAACTCGTAGATGCCACACAGGTGCTCACGCACTTTCCCGCCGCCGAACTCGTAGACTTTCGTGACAAGGCCGTCGAGAAAATCGCGGTCGTGGCTCACCACGATGAGGGTGCCGTCGAAATCTTGAAGTGCCTGCTTGAGCACGTCCTTCGTGCGCAAATCGAGGTGGTTGGTAGGCTCGTCGAGGATGAGAAGGTTGAAGGGTTCGAGCAAGAGTTTGAGGATGGCCAAGCGCGTGCGCTCACCGCCGGACAGTACCTTCACCTTTTTCGTTCCTTCTTCGCCGCCGAACATGAAGGCGCCGAGCAGATCGCGAATTTTGAGGCGAATTTCGCCTTTTGCCACACTGTCGATGGTGTCGTAGACGGTGATTTCGCCGTCGAGCAACGAGGCCTGGTTCTGGGCGAAGTAGCCAATTTGCACGTTGTGCCCAAGCGTGAGCGTGCCGTCGTGGTCGAGCTGCTGCATGATGCACTTGACGAGCGTGGACTTCCCTTCGCCGTTGCGACCGACGAAGGCTAATTTGTCGCCGCGCTCCACGGTGAGCGAAACGCCCGAGAAAACGGTGTGATCGCCGTAGCGTTTGCCCACGTTCTCCATGATGACGGGATAGTTACCGCTGCGGGGCGAAGGCGGAAACTTGAGTCGGAGGCGGGAAGTGTCCTCTTCGTCGACCTCGACCAGCTCTAATTTTTCGAGCATGCGCACGCGACTCTGCACTTGGTTGGTTTTCGAGTAGGTTCCCTTGAAGCGTTCGATGTAAAGCTTCGTTTCGGCGATCATTTTTTGCTGCTCCTCGTATTGCTTTTGCTGCTGCGCGCGACGCTCCTTGCGGAGTTCGAGATATTGGGAGTAGCCTGCTTTGTAATCATAGATGCGTCCGAGCGTGATCTCGATGGTGCGCGTCGTGATGTTGTCGACAAATTTGCGGTCGTGGCTGATGACGACCACCGCCTTGCCGGAGGTGAGGATGAAATCTTCGAGCCAGCCGATGCTTTCTATGTCGAGATGGTTGGTAGGCTCGTCGAGTAGCAGCACATCGGGCTTTTGCAGGAGGAGCTTTGCCAGTTCGATGCGCATACGCCAGCCGCCGGAGAAATCGCTTGTGGGGCGCGTGAAATCGCTGCGCTCGAATCCGAGACCGAGGAGCATCTTTTCCACGTCTTCTTCGAAGTGGGTGAGATCGATGGCGTAGAATTTCTCGCTCATGGCCGACACCTGTTCGATGAGTGCCATGTATTCGTCGCTCTCATAGTCGGTGCGCTCCATGAGTTGGGCGTTGAGGGCTTCGATCTCGCGCTCCATGTCCTTGAGATGCTCGAAGGGTTGGCACGCTTCTTCGAATACGGTGCGACCATCTTCGGTCATGAGGTGCTGCGGCAGGTAGGCAATGACCGTCTCTTTGGGGGCACTGACGTGACCGCGCGTGGGTTGCCGCACGCCAGCCAGGATTTTGAGCAACGTAGACTTACCTGCACCGTTCTTGCCCATGAGGGCGATGCGGTCCTTCTCGTTGATTTGAAAAGAAATGTCTTTGAAGAGTGTGGTTCCGCCGAATTCGACGGTCAGACCATCAACAGATATCATGAAAGGAGGGAGAGATTAGGTGATAAGTGGACGAACGAAGCGCGCGGTCGGGAGACGTGGCGTTTCGATCGGGAGGAAAAAGAGGACGATGGGGAAAATGCTGTCGGCTGCCGGGCTCAGCAGTCGGTTTCGAGGCTGATAACCCAATTTCTATAGAACGTCAACGCCGTTTCTCGCCAAGAAAAATCGATTCCCTGCGCCGGATCGTCCCCGTGGTAGTAATGTTGTGGGAGTTGGATGGGGAGCTGCTTGGCGAGATCGCGGCGATATTCGCGATCAAGTGTGTCGGGAGCGTATTCCAAGTGGCCGATGACCATGACGCGGCGCAGGGTCTCGTCGGCCACGATGCCCACTCCGGTGTCTAAACCGGCGGCCAAAATCAGGCAACGATCGGGCAGCGCTGAGAAATCGACGGCCGTGTGGCGACTGTGGGGCATGGGGAAGGAAGAAGCGAGGCCGTTCAACAACGGATGTCCGGGCAACAGGACCTCTTGCTCGAAAATGCCGAAACATTTCTCGGCGAGCGCAAACTTGGGCAGCCCATAACTGTGATACAATGCGGCTTGTGCGGCCCAACACACGCAGAGTGTGGACTGCACGTGCCGAGCACTCCAATCGAAGAGGCGACACAATGCCGCCCAATAGCGAACAGATTCGAAAGGAAGCTGCTCAAGTGGGGCGCCGGTGACGATCAATCCGTCCAAATCCGGCGCTTCACCGTCGAGATCGAGCACTTCGTAGTGCGTTTCGACGTACTCCTGCGGTGTGGTCTTGTAAGTTTGACCGGGCAGGCGGAGCAAAACGAGGCTTAGCGTGCGGCCACTGTGTGCCAACATGCGGCAGTAGTCGTGCTCGGTCGCGACCTTCTCGGGCATAAGATTGAGCAATCCGATGCGGGGCACGCCACTTGGACGGCCCACAACCACATCGAGACCCTCTGCACGGAGGGCCTCGATGGCGGGAATGGGAGAATTGACGTAGAGCATGGCGTCAAAATACTGAGAAATTACCAGATATCAACTCGCTTGTTCTTGGGAACAAAAAGTTTGTCCCCTTTCTTGATGCCAAATGCCTTGTACCAAGCTTCGATCTGGGGAAGCGCGCCGTTCACACGCCAGCGAGCGGGAGCGTGGGGGTCGGTTTTCACCTGATTGCGCAGGGCTTCGGGACGAATGTTGTTGGCCCAGATCTGGCCGTAGCTGATGAAGAAGCGCTGATCGGGGGTGAAACCGCCGAAATCGGCGAGCGGCCGGCTGCTTGTTGCGTTGCGGAAGGCTTGATAAGCCACCTTCAGTCCGCCATGGTCCGCAATGTTTTCGCCACAAGTGAGTGCGCCGTTGCAATGCAAGCCGGGCAACACCTCGATGCCGTCGAAGAATCGAATCATACGTTGGGTGCGCGCCTTGAAATTAGCCTTATCTTGCGGCGTCCACCAGTTGCGAAGATTGCCATCTTTGTCGAATTGACTGCCTTGATCGTCGAAACCGTGCGTCATTTCGTGGCCGATCACCACACCAATCGCGCCGTAGTTGGCCGCATCGTCGGCTGCGGGATCGAAGAAAGGCGCCTGGAGAATGCCGGCGGGGAAGCAAATTTCGTTGGTTGTCGGGTCGTAGTAGGCATTGATCGTCTGCGGTGTCATGAACCACTCGTTGCGATCGACCGGTTTGTTGACGCGGCGCGCAATTTCATACGCATTGTCGAATTCTTCGGCACGGCGCAGATTTTCATAGAACGAGAGTTTCTCGTCAATCACCAGACCATCGTAATTTCTCCACTCGTCCGGATAACCAATCTTGATGCGAAATGTGTTGAGCTTCTCGTGTGCTTGCTTTTTAGTGGCGGCACTCATCCAAGTTTGCTGATCAATGCGCTGACCGAGGGCTTTTTGCAGATTGTGCACGAGTTGAAGCATGCGCTGCTTGGAGCTTTCGGGGAAATAACGCTCAACATACATTTTGCCGACGGCCATTCCCAAAACATCCTCTACAGTACCCACCGCGCGCTTCCAACGCGGGCGGTCTTGCTCCGTACCCTGCATCGTGCGACTGTAGAAATCGAACGTGACACGGCGGAAATCGTCGCTCAGTGCCGAGGAGGCGCTGTTGATCACGTTGAATTCGAGATAAGATTTGAGTGCCTCGAGCGGAGTATCGGCGAGAATCTTCTCCACCTCGTGAATGGGCTCCGGTTGGTTGACACTTACTTCGGCAAACGCGGGATAGCCCTGATTTTGGAACAGCACTTTCCAATCAATGCCCGGATAATCGCGCAAGAGTTCGGCGTAGGTCATCTTGTGATAATTGCCTTCCACGTCGCGCAACTTGGTGGCAGAATAGGAAGCTTTGGCAATGCGCGTCTCGATGTTGAGCACCTGCTCCATCTTCTGCGCGGCTTCTGCCTCGGGGGTGCCGGTCATGACAAACAACTGCTTGACATAGGCTCGATAGGCCTCACGAATCTTGCGCGTCTCGGGATCATTTTCCAGATAGTAGTCGCGTTCGCCGAGTGCCAAGCCGCTTTGGTTGATTTGCACCAAGTTCATTTGGGCATTCTTGATGTCGGCGCCGCAACCGACCCCGATCATGCTCGAAACACCGCAGCGTTCCAAACGATTGGTCAGCGCGAAATAGGCCGTCTTGTCCCGGAGGGCGCGCACTTCGTCCAGCGTGGCACGAATGGGTTCGTAGCCTTCGCGATTGCGTCGCACACTGTCCATCGAAAGTCGATAGAGCGATCCGATCTTTTGCGCCAAACTGCCGTCGGCTGCGGGTTTCGCGGCGAGGTCTTCGATCAACGTGCGAATGCGCTTCTGATTCACCTCTTCGAGCTCATTGAATTGGGCATAGCGAGCGTGTTCGGGCGTGAGCGGGTGAGCTTTCATCCAGCCGCCGCCGGCATATTGATAGAAATCTTGGCCGGGACGAGCCGTGAGATCCATGTCGGCACGATTAAGCGTGCCTACAGGCGCTTGCGCTGAAGCACCTACGGCCACAAAGGCCAGAGCAGACAGGAAATGTTTTAATCTCATGATGTATCTATTGGATTGGAATATTGTATTCTGGGAGAGGAATTTCAACGTCGCTCGGCCCGACGGAGCGCGAACGGAGACTCGACGCGAAAACAAGGGAGGCGGAACCAGAATTCGTGCGACGGTTGAGAGAAAACGGTCGCCTGCTGAGTGGAAATGGGAGGAAACCGCGTGGAAACGGCTTATGCTCGGGCCTCAAAGGGGAGATGCGCCGGGCATCAGCCGAGCGCTTCCACCGCGGCGCTCCACGCTTCCTCGGCGGCTGCAAGTTCCTTGCGCAATTCGCCGTGGCGCGTGAAAAGTGCCGCGTCTGTTGCGCCCTCCGGCGTGGAAAGTCGGGTTTCCAGTTCGGAGATCTCCGTTTCCAACTGCTCGATTTTCTGCTCCGCGTCCTTGACGGCTTGCTCCAACTTGCGGCGCTGCTTGGCCAATTCCTTTTGTTCGGCGTAACTCAAAGCCCCTTCCGAGGGCACTGTTGCGCCGGGCGCCGACTGGGCAGGGGATGTTTCGGTGGTGGCGGAGCGATTTCCGGCAAGCGCTGCGGCTGCCGCGACATCATCGACCGACTTTTCACGCAAATAGTCGTAGATGCCGCCGAGGTATTCGCGCACTTTGCCCCCGCCGAACTCATAGACTTTTGTCACCAAGCCGTCGAGAAATTCGCGGTCGTGGCTTACGACAATGACCGTCCCGTCGAAAGCAAGGATGGCCTCCTTCAACACGTCTTTGGTCTGCATGTCGAGGTGGTTGGTCGGCTCGTCGAGTATCAAAAAGTTGACGGGTTCCAACAATAACTTGATCATGGCCAATCGACTCCGCTCACCTCCGGAGAGCACTTTGACCTTTTTGTCGGATGCCTCCCCGCCGAACATGAAGGCGCCGAGGATGTCGCGGATTTTCAGCCGGATATCTCCTTTGGCCACACGATCGATAGTGTCGAACACGGTGAGTTCGTCGTCCAACAACTGGGCTTGATTCTGTGCGTAGTAGCCAATCTCGACATTGTGCCCGAGTTTGAGCACACCGCCGTGGTCAATTTGCGACATGATGCACTTGACCAGCGTAGACTTGCCTTCGCCGTTCTTGCCCACGAAGGCTACTTTCTCACCGCGGCGGATGGTGAGGTTGACCTGCGCAAAGACCTGATGATCGCCGTAGTGTTTCTCCACGTCGTCGCAAATCACGGGATAATCGCCCGAACGCGAGCAAGGAGGGAACTTGAGATGTAGGCGCGAAGTATCAACCTCATCAATTTCGATCGGGACGATTTTCTCCAACTGCTTGATGCGGCTCTGCACTTGCACCGACTTGGTGGGCTTGTAACGGAAGCGCTCGATGAAATCTTTGATCTCGGCAATCTCTTTCTGCTGGTTCTCGTAAGCGCGCAACTGACTTTCGCGCCGTTCCGCGCGAAGTTGTACGTATTCGTCGTACTTCACACGATAGTCCACGACCTTTCCGCACGAAATCTCCAATGTGCGATTCGTAACGTTGTTGATAAACGCGCGATCGTGGCTCACCAGGATAACGGCATCCGCATTGCGCGAGAGGAACTGCTCCAACCAGCGGATACTCTCGATGTCCAAATGGTTGGTCGGCTCGTCGAGCAACAACACATCGTGACGGGCCAACAAAAGTTTGGCCAACTCGATGCGCATGCGCCATCCGCCGGAGAATTCTCGTGTGGGGCGCTCCAGATCTTCGCGGTTGAAACCCAGACCGGTGAGCGTTCGCTCGATTTCTGCGTGATAGTTTTGCGCACCCATCATCTGCAAACGGTCGTTTTCGCGGCTGAAGGCTTCGACAAGCTCCATATATTCCGGCGTATCGTAGTCGGTGCGACTGGAAAGCTCGTCGTTCAGTCGGCGCACGCGGTCCTTGAGCTGATGAATGTGGGCAAAAGCTTTTTCCACTTCGGCAGCCACCGTCGTATCGTCGCTGAGCACCATCACTTGCGGGAGGTATCCCACACTTACATCGCGCTGCACGGCCACGTGCCCGTCGGTCGGCTGCTGAAGGCCGGCTAAGATTTTGAGCATCGTGCTCTTCCCGGCTCCATTCTTGCCGACAAGGGCGATGCGGTCGCGCTTGTTGACCACAAAGCTCACATCTGAGAACAGCGCGCGGGCTGAAAATTCGACTTTAAGATGTTCTACCGAAATCATATTGGATGCTGATCGTTGTGTCGATCGTATTTTTTCTACGAAAGTGTAAGCGGCGCGACGCAAACGGGCATGTTCGCTCACCACTAAGGTGATTTCTCCCTTCGATCGCCGCCACAAAATTGGATAGTCTCCGCGAAGTTACAACTTTTCTTCCGAAGATGATAGCCGATGTCAAAATCACACGGCGATTACACGCACATTTGTTCACGCGCTCCCCCGCTTCGCTCATCTTCTGCCCTTCTTTTCTCATTTTCTTCCCCACTTTCTTCACTTCGCTCCCCGGTTTTCTCATTTTCTTCCCCGTTTTTCTCGTCTTCTCCCCTGCTCTCTTCACTTCACTCCTCGGTTTTCTCATTTTCTTCCCCGTTTTTCTCGTCTTCTCCCCTGCTCTCTTCACTTCACTCCTCGGTTTTCTCATTTTCTTCCCGGCTTTCATCAGCTCCTCTCCGTCTTCCTCATCGTATGCGGCATATAGTTCAAAATATCAGGGAGGTTTGCGGCGTAAGTAGCCGAAAAAAGCGGTCCACAACCAGGTTGTGAACCGCTTCCTGCGAAGTCGGAAAGAGGCGACTCGAACGCCCGACCCCTACGTCCCGAACGTAGTGCGCTACCAACTGCGCTACTTTCCGATTTCTTGGAGTCCGAAAGAGACTCCTCGCGAGCTATGCTCGTTTTGATGGTGCAAAGATAAGCATTCCTGCCAACACACAAAAGGAATGCGCTACTTTTTTGTGGTCACATTCACCAAAATCTTCGGATGACGGGGATCATTGGTGATCAACAGGACTTTTCGGCTGCCGCGGAAGCGGTCTACCGCTGTGGAAACGACGATCTTCATTTCAGTAGTCTCCCCGGGACGCAACGTTGTTTTGGGGAGCGAAACGGAAAGGCCGGGGTTGTAGACCTGCAGCATCTTTATTTCCAGAGGCGATTGCCCCTTGTTGGCCAAGAGAACGATGCCTTTGAGTTTCGACTTCCCGTTGAACGCGCCCAAGTCTACGTCTGTTGCCATTTCTGCGAGAGGGGCTTGCGGAGAACTGAGTTCCGCCGCCGTGAAGTTCGGGAGGAGCGTCACCGAGATCCCGAGTTCATTGTCTTTGTTCACGCGGTCGCCTGCAAAACGCGAAAGATACACACTGGATTGGGTGAGTCCCAGGCCGTGCAAGAGGTTACTTTTGAGCGTAACCACCAGTTTGCCGACACGACCGGGGCGAATGGTCGCCGGTTCGGCTTTGGCCGTGAGATAATTGGGCAGGTGGAGCAACTCGGGGGCGTAATCTTTCTTGCCTGCGTTGAGCAAAAAGAGCGTCACCTGCGGTTTTTCGCCACGCTTCACGTCGTCGAACTCAAGATTCTCGGCCGAGAGGCGGATATCTCCGATCTTATGGGGAAAGTCACGATCATAGTTGATGACTTTCTGCATCACTTTCCCCGAAAAGCGCAGGCGGCGTGCAACATTCTCGGCGTTGGTCGTGACATACACCGACTTGTCGAACGTGCCCAGGGTTTCCGCGTCGAGCGTCACGGTGAGTGTCGTGGTGGCGCCGGGGGCAATCGGTTGCTTGTCCCATGCGGCCACTGTGCAGGCGCAGTCAGTGTAGACGCCCGTCACCAACAATGGCTGATTGCCGGTGTTGCGAATTTCAAAGTGCGCCAGGGCCGGCACTTTCCACATGACATTGCCCAACTCTACTTTGGGAGTCAAATAACGTGCCTTGGGTTGTGCGGCTGCTGTGAGGAAACCTACGAGAGAAAAGAAGAGAGGAAGAATATAGCGAAGGGACATAAGGAGCGAAATGAGAGGCGTTATGATTCGAATCTTTAATGAATAGGACAAAGTTAGTCACAAATCAGCAGGCAGCAAAGCGACATTGTCAAAAAACACGCGATGTGACCACCGGCAGCGGGTCAGAAACCCAAGAAATGCGCGCATAGGAAATAGAGCATCGGCATGAGTAGAGCCGGCAATAGGTTGATGGTCTTACAATCCTTGATGTTCATCACACCAAGCCCCGCCGCAGCGATGAGCACACCGCCCACAATGGAGACTTCGGAGATCAAGGCATCGGAGATAAATCCCGCCGAGAGCTTGGCTATCCCGTAAATTCCACCCTGCCAGACGAAGACAAACAAGCCGGTGATGCTGACCCAAAAGCCATAACTGGAGGCAACGACGATCATGGTCACCAAATTGAGCGTGGCGGCCGTCATCAAGTAGGTGTTATCGCCCTTGAGTGCGGCCAAAACGGGGCCCATCATGGAGAGCGTGCCGACACAGCAGAACAAGACGGCCGTGGTGATGCCCTCGGTGAGGTTGCTTCCGGTCTTCGACACGCGGCGTGTGGCTTCCTGCATGCGCTCATCGAGACGAAGCACGGTGCCCAACAGTCCACCCAAAGCCAAACAGAAGATGAATAAGGCGGGGAAATGGCTCTTGGGCATGTTGGTCAGCGCCACATTGACGCCCAGTACCAAAGCGGCCAAGCCCATGGCGGTGTTGAGCACGGTGATGTATTTCTCGGTGATGCCGCGTTTGGCCAGCGCGCCGACCGCACTTCCCACCAAAACAGCCAGTACGTTAATCAGTATTGCGATCATGGATGTCGTAGATTTGATCTTTTGGCCAATTGACCAAGTAAAGTTTATCGGAAGTGCGGGTAAAAGCGGTGTACAGCCAGCGCAAATAGGCCACCGGATCCATGTCTTCCGGAATATAGCCCTGATCGACGTAGACCTCGTGCCATTGTCCGCCTTGTGCCTTGTGGCAAGTCACCGCATAAGCGTACTTGATTTGCAACGCATTGTAGTAAGCATCTTGTCGAATGGCTTTCATGCGCTCGCGCTTGTTGGCAATGTCGGCATAATCGGCATATACCGATTCGTAGAGGCGCGCCGCTTCTTCGCGCGTGAGCGCCGGTGCTTCCGATTGCAGGGTGTCGAGCAGAATGCGGCATTCCATTTCCCAATTGTCGTAGTCGCCGAAACGCAATGTGGCGTCGGCGAACGTGAATCCGTGCATTTCGTGCACATTTCTGAAACGAACTACCTCGGCAGTGTCGCCGTTGGCGATGAAAGCCATGGGCACGCGTTCTCCCTCGGGGAGCGATTCGGCGGCTTTTACCGTCCAATAGTAATTGTTCTTGACCGCCATCACCAAATCGCCACGTTCCAACACGTCTTCCCGCTCTAAAATTCGCGAGCGTATGCCATTGTTGAAAATATTGGCGCGCTTGTTGGTGCGCGTCACCACGATGGTGTCGGAAGTTCCCCACGCTCTGTAACTCTGTTCGAGTGCATCGATGAGTTCGTCGCCGGGCATGAGCTGGGTCTCGGTGCCTTTCGCCACTTCGATCAGGGGCATGCCATCCGCATTCACGTAGCGATCGAGATCGAAGTCCTCATCTGCCGGCAAAGGTGCGCCCGACAGCGTGCCGATCTGGCAACGCAGGCGCGTGGCATTGCGCAAAACGGCAGAAGCTGAGGCCTGTCGCACCACATCGGTCAACTCGCACATGCGAACATGGAGCCCGTAGCTCTCGAGTACGCTCTTTTGCAGTGCGGGACTCTCTTCTTCTCCCACAGGTGGGAGCTGCGCCGTGTCGCCCACCATCATCAGACGGCAACTCTCACCACTATATATATATTGTATCAGGTCGTCGAGCAAACAGCCCGTGCCGAAGAGGCTGTTTCCGCCGTTGTTGGCCACCATCGAGGCTTCATCGACGATGAACAAGGCTGATTTCGCCGGATTCCACCCTCGATCGAACTGCGTATCCTCACCTTCGAAAGATTTCTGGCGGTAAATGACGCGATGGATGGTGTGTGCCGGCATACCGGCGTGGAGCGAAAAGACTTTTGCCGCGCGTCCTGTCGGCGCCAAGAGGACAACGGGGCGCTGCAGCCTACGCCAAACGCGCACCACGGCCGATACCAGCGACGTCTTGCCCGTTCCTGCATAGCCGCGCAGCACAAAAGCCCGGTCGTTGCGCGGGTCGGCCAGGAAGCTCCCGATCTCTGCCACTGCTTCTCGCTGGTGGGGTGTGAAATCGTGCGGGAACTCGGCGGCAATGCTCTGTTCGAAAAGTGTTCCTACCGTCATTTGTTCGCTTCCGCCTTGCGGAAAAAAGAGAAGTTGACGGAACCATAGACGCGATGCTCCAAGAAATCGGGCCGCGCCGAGAAATTTTGGTCTTTTCCGTGCTCAAGCACGAACAAAGCGCCGGGCTTCAACAGGCGGCTCTCCATCACGCGATCGGGCAATTCGGGCAATTCGCGCAGGGCATAGGGCGGATCGGCAAAAACGAGGTCGAAAGCTTCGGCACTCTTGGCGATGAAGCGCAGCGCATCGGCGTTGAGCACGCGAAAATGCGCCTCATCGTCGCCGGCAGTGCAGTGTTCCACCGCCGCACGCACGAAGGAAAAGTGCTGGCGGTCGCGCTCTACACTCACCACTTCCGGACATCCACGGCTCAACAGTTCGAGGGTGATGCTCCCTGTCCCCGCAAATAAATCGAGCGCCCGCGTGGTTTCGAAATCAACATACGCACGCAGCACGTTGAACAGGTTTTCTTTGGCGAAATCTGTGGTGGGGCGTGCCTTGAACGAGCGGGGAACTTCAAAGTGCTTGCCCTTGTATTTTCCGGTGATGATGCGCATCAGTTCAATAAATTGGTCAGTAATTCAAATGGAAGTAGAGATAATTCGGTCAGCGGGTGGCCATCGAATTCCGGCGCGGCATCGACACATTCCACCTCAGCCACAAAGGGACGGAAACATGCGGCAACGACCGGCATCTTGTCCGCCCGCCCACAAATGATAAAGGGCGTCGCAGAAAAGTCCACATCAAACTGTCGCGCCAACTGGCAAGTGAAATAAAGAACGTCGTCGGCCGTTTGCACGTCGAACGTGTTGAAGGCAAATATGCGGTGTCCCTCGAAATAGGCCACGTCAATTTGCGTCGACCGGCAGTGTACAAAAATTCGTCGCTGGCGGGCCGTTTGTTTGCGCCCGGCCATCCATTGCAACAAACCGCTGAACGGCGAAAAGTAATGCACTTCGCCCAGTTCCTGCTCAATCTCGGTGCAATTTCGCTCCTCTACGCCGAAAAGCAACACACCATTTGACGAAGGCAACATGTCGTAGAACACGCGGCGCGGCGTTTTCGGTGCGCGCCGCCCGTCGAAAACGAATTGATAGACCGTTTCGACCGTAGACTCCTCAAACTCGGCCAAGGGCAACACCGTGGCGGGCGAAAGTACCCCCACATTTACGGATGCGCTTCCCCGATCTGCACGCCAATGCACGGCCAATTCGCGCACCGCACCGATCATATTGCCTCCTTTTGCCACTTCTCGTCGGTCATAATCGAAGAGCGGAGCAGCTTGATCCGAAGTTGTCGGACGCAAAGTGAGCCAATCGGCATGGTCGTCGGCAAGATAAAGGAAATGCATGGCAAGGGAGTTTTGATGGAGGGGAAAGAAAAAGGCTATTCAGCGCACAAGGAAACGATAGGTGGGAATGCCCGCCGCGAGTGCGAGCAACACTCCGAAGGCATCGGCCAGAAAATCGAGCCAATCGCCCGAACGGCAAGTCGTCAGCGTGGCTTGCAGCACTTCGACCAGCCCACCGAACAGCACAGGCCAGCCCACGGTGAGCAGAAGCAGCGAGCGGTTGAAAGAACGGCGACCCGTTTCCACACGACCTTCGCGCACAGCACTGCGCCGATACAGGGCACTTTCGCACCACAGCACCCACGCATAACCGCCAAAAAGCAAGATGTGCGTGTACTTGTCGATGAAGCGCACGTTTTCGAGCGGCGTTTCGGGAACAGGAAGCAAACACACAACCAGAATGCCCAGCGTCAGCAGAACGGTCAGGCGGAAATGCAACAAACGGTGGAGCATGGCAGCGACAAGATGAAATTAAAAAGCCTTTGAGCCTCCTCGCACCGCGACGGGCGCGAGAAGGTCAAAGGGAATGATCGGGAGAACGAGCGAACTGCGGGAAGCAACATCCCGCTGTCCTCGATTCGCCCCTTGTAGATGCCGACTGCCGAACAGCAGTCGGTGAGATTAGTCGCGGAACGAGCGTTCGATGTAGGCAATCACATCGCCCTTCTGCACGTGGCTACCCTGTTTGGCATTGATTTCCACCAACTTGCCGCCCAGTGCTGCGGGGATTTCCAGAATCTTGCCGAAGCCGTTCTCGATGTAGCAGAAGAAATCGCCCTCGTTGTACTCTTTTCCGATGAAAGGTTCGATGGACTTGACACTTTCGGCGTCGCCACCGATTTCCCAAAGCACGATACCGCTTTCGGGTGCCACGATGGCGTCGGCTTTCGCGTGCTTAAGCGCGGCGGCCTCCTCGGGGGTGAGACCGGATGCGGCGCTCTTGTCCTTGGCCGCTTGGAGATCGGCGAGGAAACGCTTCTTGGCTGCTCCGCTCTTGTAGTCACGATATTGCGTTTCGTGCATGGCGAATTCCAAAAGCTCCTCGTCGTCCTGACCGCGATCCCAACCGTTCTCTTCCATCTCCTTGATGAAGCGATCGAGCTCGTCGGGATAGTTCGTTTGCGGGTCTTCGGTGCTGAATTCGTAGCCCTTTTCCTTGGCCAAAGCCACAATTTCGGGTGCCAATTCGCCGGGCAGCTTACCGCTCTTGCCGAGGATCATGCCCCAGATGGCGTTGTCCATCATCGAATAGCGGGGTTTGTCCATCGACTCAGTGAGGAGATTCATCAAAGCAATGTTCTTCACATACTGGCTGAAGGGCGTAACGAGGGGAGGATAACCCACACGCGGCCACACATAAGCCACTTCGTCGAAGAGTTTCACCAGGAGGGCATCTTCCGAGAGGGGTTCTTCGCCCTTCTTCTGGCGGTTGGCGTTGATGGCTTCGCGCACACCGGCCAAATCGGCCATCATCGACCCCATCATTCCGCCGGGCAAACCGCAACCGAGCAGGAGCGACGACATGAGTTTGTTGCCGGGATTGATGAAATAGCCCAACCACTCGTCGATGAACTCCTGCGTGAGTTTGCGCGCCTCCATGTAGGCGTCCATATTGATCTCGGGCACGTCGAAACCGGCGTTCTTGAGCATGCTCTGCACCGAGATCACGTCGGGATGCACCTTACCCCAAGCGAGCGGCTCGATGGCGGTGTCGATGATGTCGCAACCGTTGCGACAAACTTCGAGGATCGAAGCCATCGAAAGGCCGGGGCCGGTGTGGCCGTGGTATTCCACGATCACCTCGGGGTGCTTTTCCTTGATCATGCGGCAGAGTTTGCCGAGCATTGCGGGCTGACCGATACCGGCCATGTCCTTGAGGCAGATTTCGGGCGCGCCGGCTTCGATGAGTTGGTCGGCGATGCCGGCATAGTATTCGGCCGTGTGGATCGGCGAGGTGGTGATGCACAGCGTGGCCTGAGGGGTCATGCCGCCCTCGATGGCGTATTTGATCGAGGGAATGATGTTGCGGACGTCGTTCAGACCGCAGAAGATGCGCGTGATATCGGTACCTTGCGCGTGCTTCACTTTGTACATGAGACGACGCACGTCAGCCGGCACGGGGAACATGCGCAAGCCGTTGAGACCACGGTCGAGCATGTGGGTCTTTATGCCCGCTTCGTTAAACGCCTTCGTGAAGGCGCGCACGGCCTCATTGGGGTTCTCACCGGCCAGAAGGTTCACTTGTTCGAAGGCACCGCCGTTGGTCTCAACACGGGCAAAGCAACCCATTTTGACAATGACCGGTGCAATGCGTTCCAACTGGTCCTTGCGGGGCTGGAACTTGCCGGAACTCTGGAACATGTCGCGATAGACAAGCGAGAACTGAATTTTTCTTTTTTCCATATAGGTGGGGAATCTTGTACGAGATGTAGGGGGAAACGGCACACTTTCGCCGTTAGGGTGCAAAATTAGAAATTCTGCGTGATATAGCAAACTGAGTCGGCGAATAATTGAGCGGCAAAGACCGCTACCCCGCGCGCGGCGCACACGCGGTGGGCAATGGAGCGCCATTCGGTGCGCGGCGCTCGCTCTGATCAGCCGTCCGAGCGACGTCGGCCCGAAGCGCGACGAAGCAAAAGCGCCCTTTTTCGCACGGTATGCCGTGGCGCCACCCACCGCTGCCGCCCCTTCACTGCAAAAACCCACGCGCTCAACTCAAAACGCCGATGCACTGCGACGCGTCCGCCGGCACTCCACCCGCTCCCCGCACACTGCCGACCACTCGCCCCAACCGTGCACGAACGCTCCCCCACCTGCCCTTCGTTCACTCGCGGCGCGCAATGGCCCCTTCCGCCCGACGAGAAAAACAAGGGGACTTTTCGCGAAAACACGGGGGCTCTCCGGAAAAAGCAGGGAACTTTTCTGAAATACACGGAGGCTTCGCGTCACTATCCTCGTTAGACCCCCATCAAGCCACCCACGAAACCAACAAAACAACAAGTTCAGCCCCAAATACCCCCATCGGTGTGTTAATCCGAGGCGGATACAAAAAATTAGTCACCTTTTTATTTGGTCAACATGGGATAGATGTCTACTTTTGCGGTGTACTACAACAGTATTACACCAAAACACTTCACACGATGACGATATGATTGACTTGCAACAACTCCATTTTCGCTACAGCAACAGCCCGAATGAGGTGCTCAGCGACGTCACCCTCCGCCTCCCCGCCGGGCGAATTGTGGGCCTGCTCGGGAAGAACGGCACCGGAAAATCGACACTGATTTATCTCATGGCCGGATTGCTGCGCCCACAACAAGGGGAGGTGCGACTCGAACAGCGCCCGGTCTGCGATCGAACTCCGGCGGTGCTCGCCGATCTCTTTGTGGTGCCCGAGCACATCGAGCTGCCCTTCATGAAACTCTCGCGCTACGTGTCGCTGCATCGCGACTTCTATCCGCATTTCTCCGATGAACTATTGCTCGAAAACCTCCGACAATTCGACTTGTCGCCCGACGTCAACTTCAGCACCCTCTCCACCGGACAACTCAAAAAAGCGTATATCAGTTTCGCCCTCGCCACACGAACGCGCCTTCTCCTCATGGACGAACCGACCAACGGGCTCGACATCCCTTCGAAAGCCCAGTTTCGGCGGGCCATCGCGGCCAGCATGAACGAAGAACGCACCGTGATCATCTCGACTCACCAGGTGCACGACGTGGAAAACCTCGTGGACCACATCGTTATGCTCAAGGAACGCCAGGTGGGCCTCAACATCGACCTCGACGAATTGGGACGTCTGTTGCGTTTTGAACAGCGCGCTTACGGCGAAGACCTGAGCGACGTCCTCTATGCCGAGAACTCGCTGGCGGGCATGGCGGTCATTGTCCCCAATCGCGAAGAAACCGCCTCACAGGTGAACCTCGAATTGCTCTTCAATGCGCTGACTCAGCATCCCGACCTGCTGGAACGCGCCGCTCAACTCCAACCCTCAGCCGCACTCCCCCACCATGACTAATTCAACCCGCTTCTCTCCACGCCGCTTCTGGCAAGTGCTGCGTCTCGACTTGGTCGAAGGCACGCAAAGCGCACTCAAACACTACGGATCCGCCTTTCTGGCTTTTCTGGCCTTCCTTGCCATTCCCACTTTTGTCGTTCATCACGCCGACAATCCCCAACCGGAAGAGCTACAAGAAATGGCTTCGATGCTGGGCAGCGTGGGATTTCTGCTCACCTTGTTCTTCCTTTTGGTGAGCATCGGCAGCAGTTTCGCCTCGGGACGCTCCTCTCTCCACAGCCGCATGCGGCAATTGCTCCTGCCCGCCTCGACTTTCGAGCGTTTTTGCTCCGCGCTGTTCCGACACACCGTGCTTGCCGCCGTCGTTTTTGTCCTGCTCTTCCTCTGCGCCGACGCACTGACCGCCGCTTTGGCCCAAATTTTCTCCGTTCCCTATATGTGGAGCTCCCCCCACTTCCTGGCAACGATCGCCAACCCCGAATTGGGCGACATCGACCTGCCGCCATCATCGGCACCTGTACTGTTCATGGCCCGATTCATTCCCGCGCTCGTCTATTGCGGGCTGTGGAGCACGTTCCTCCTGGGAGCTCTCCTCTTTCGCAGCAAATCTTTTGTACTCACCGCGGTGATTCTCATTGCCGGTTTCACCCTCCTCTCTCTGCTGGGTGCCCTGGGTTTGGTCAGTCTGATGGACCACAATCCGCATTCGTTCAACGAACAGAGCGTCGAACACGTGATTTTCATTTCGCTTTTGCTGTTCTGGCTGCTGACCTTGGGTTGGATTGTGTTCTGCATCGGCTACAGTTATCGCATGTATGCCCGTGCGCAGGTGATTCCCCGCGGTCGCTTCGGCTACTAACCCCACTGACACATGAACTTTCGAGACGGACTACCCATTTACCAACAAATAGCCGATCGCCTGATGGACGAAATTCTGGCCGAGAAGTATATTCCCGACGAGCGCATCCCGGGCGTCCGCGAATACAGCCTGCTGCTGCAAGTGAATGTGAACACTACGGTGAAAGCATTCGACATTTTGGCACGCCAAGGCATTATCTATAATAAAAGAGGACTCGGATCCTTTGTCAGCGCCGATGCGGTCAAGATCATTCGCCGCTTACGTTCGGACGATGTGCTCAACGGAATGCTCCAAGAGCTGGCGAAACAGATGTATCTGCTCGGCATTCCGATGGAAAAGGTCACCGATCGCTTGCAACAACTCATCAACGAAGAGATGGCGACCCCAACTGTCGGTTGATTCACTTCCTCTTTCTCCTGAAGTTTCACCCTTATCTTCCCATTTATCCCTATGAAAATGGTATTGCTTTCCTCCGCACTCCTTGCGGCTGCGTTGATGCTCAGCGCTTCTTGCTTGCACATTCGCCAATCGCCCAACGCCTGCTACATCGACAACGAATCGTCTCGCGAAAATCGCACCAATCTCTCTGCCGACTCCGCCAATGCCAACGGCACCTACGCCTACACGGTGAACAATCTGCCGCACTTCGAATCGGTGGACGTGAGCAGCGGCATCATCCTCCGCCACATTCCGACAGGCAACCCCACGGTGACGGTGAGCATGGACCGCAAAGACGATCACCTCGTCCAATTCTATGTGGACGATGGGGAACTGAGAGTGGGCATGGCGTATCAC
>CAJPJR010000023.1 GCA_905369775.1 Prevotellaceae bacterium UBA1746 | reverse complement strand
GGAGCGCGGACTGACTTACAGTGTCCCCTTGCGTGCCAAGTTGAAACTCTTCTGCACCGACCCCGATCACGAAGAATTTGAAACGTCGGAGCAGAGCGTATTCTTGGGCATGATTCCTTATATGACCGACAACGGCACGTTTGTGATCAACGGTGCCGAACGTGTGGTCGTTTCACAGTTGCACCGTTCGCCCGGTGTGTTCTTCGGATCGAGTGTTCACGCCAATGGTTCGCAGCTCTACAGCGCGCGCATCATTCCGTTCAAAGGTAGCTGGATCGAATTCGCCACGGACATCAATAGCGTCATGTACGCTTACATCGATCGTAAGAAGAAGTTGCCCGTCACCACCTTGCTCCGTGCCATCGGTTACGAAAGTGATAAGGATATTCTCCAGCTTTTCGGTCTGGCTGAAGAAGTGAAGGTCAACAAGACCAACCTCAAAAAGGCCATCGGTCGCAAATTGGCCGGTCGCGTCACCAAATCGCGTACGGAAGACTTCGTCGACGAGGCAACAGGTGAAGTGACCTCGATCGAACGCAGCGAGATTCTCTTCGAACGTGAAACTGTTCTCGACGAAGACAACATCCTCGAGATCATCGAGAGCGGCGCTCCCACCATTCTCCTCCACCACGAGGAAAGTGGCAACACCGACTATTCGATCATCTTCAACACGTTCAACAAAGACCGCACGAACTCCGAGCGTGAAGCGGTGATCGAGATCTATCGCCAGTTGCGTAACGCAGAACCCGCCGATGATGCGAGTGCACGCGAAGTCATCAACAACCTCTTCTTCTCCGACAAGCGTTACGACCTCGGTGAAGTGGGTCGTTATCGCATCAACAAGAAACTCGGTCTCGATACCTCGTTCGATGTGCGCGTACTCACGCGCGAAGACATCATCGCGATCATCAAATACCTCATCGAACTGATCAACTCGAAAGCGTCGGTCGATGATATCGACCACCTTTCGAATCGCCGTGTGCGCACGGTCGGTGAACAACTCTCCAACCAGTTCTCGATCGGTTTGGCACGTATGAGCCGCACCATTCGCGAACGCATGAATGTGCGCGACAACGAAGTGTTCACGCCGACCGACCTGATCAACGCGAAGACCATCTCGAGCGTGATCAACTCGTTCTTCGGTACGAATGCACTTTCGCAGTTCATGGACCAGACCAACCCGCTGGCTGAAGTCACGCACAAGCGTCGTCTTTCTGCCCTCGGTCCCGGAGGTCTTTCGCGCGAACGCGCCGGTTTCGAAGTGCGCGACGTGCACTACACCCACTATGGTCGCCTCTGCCCGATCGAAAGCCCTGAAGGACCGAACATTGGTTTGATCTCCTCGCTCTGCGTCTATGCTAAGATCAACGATCTCGGATTCATCGAGACGCCTTACCGTTTGGTACAAAACAGCGGAGAGAAAGACGAAGAAGGTCACGACATCTACAAAGCCAACCTCAACAATGATGAGGTCGTCTACCTCAGCGCCGAAGAAGAAGAAGGCAAAATCATTGGTCAAGGTAATGCTCCGCTTCGTCCCGACGGAACGTTCATTCGCAAGAACGTAAAGAGCCGTCAGGACGCAGATTACCCCGTGGTGGCTCCCTCCGAAGTCGAACTCATGGACGTGGCACCGCAGCAGATCGCCTCGATCGCCGCAGCGCTCATTCCCTTCCTCGAACACGACGATGCCCACCGCGCACTCATGGGATCGAACATGATGCGTCAGGCCGTGCCCCTCATTCATTCCGAGTCTCCGATCGTCGGAACCGGTATTGAGAAGCAGGTCTGCGAAAACAGCCGCACGATGATCACGGCTGAACGCGACGGCGTCATAGACTTTGTCGACGCCACGAAGATCGTGATCACCTACGATCGCACCGCCGATGAAGAATTCTGCGCCTTCGATTCTTCGACCGTCACATACGACATCCCCAAGTTCCGCCGTACGAACCAAAACATGACGATCGACCTGCGTCCCATCTGCGAAAAAGGACAGCGCGTCAAAGCAGGCGACATCCTCACCGAAGGTTATGCCACCGAAGACGGCGAACTCGCACTTGGTCGCAACCTCCTCGTCGCCTACATGCCGTGGAAGGGCTACAACTACGAGGACGCCATCGTGCTCAACGAACGCATGGTGCGCGAAGACATCCTCACCTCGGTACACGTCGACGAATATTCGCTCGAAGTGCGCGAGACCAAACGCGGCATGGAAGTCCTGACCAACGACATCCCGAACGTGTCGGAAGAAGCCACGAAAGACCTCGACGAAAACGGTATCGTGCGTGTAGGCGCCCGCATCGTGCCCGGCGACATCCTCATTGGTAAGATCACCCCGAAGGGCGAAAGCGATCCCACGCCGGAAGAAAAGCTCTTGCGCGCCATCTTCGGCGACAAAGCCGGTGACGTGAAAGACGCCTCTCTCAAGGCCAACCCCTCGCTCGCCGGTGTGGTCATCAACAAGCGCCTCTTCAGCCGCGTCCACAAAGCATCGCGTGCTGAGAAAGCAGCCGACAAGGTCAAACTCCAAAAGATCGAAGACGATTTCGAGAAGGAAGCCAACAACCTCCTCAACATCGCCGTCGAAAAGCTCGTTGCCCTCACCAAAGGCCACACCTGCCAAGGCGTCAAGGACAACATGGGCGCGGAAGTCATCGCCAAGGGCGCCATCATTTCCGAGTCGCTCCTCAAAACCCTCGACTTCACCTCCGTCGAGCTCGACAACTGGACCGGTGATGCGCGCATCGACCACATGATCCGCGATTTGGTCATCAACTATCTCCACAAATACAACGAGATGGACGCCGTGCGCAGCCGCAAAAAGTACGCCATCAACATCGGCGACGAACTCCCCAGCGGCATCATCCAGATGGCGAAAGTCTACATCGCCAAAAAGCGCAAGATCGGTGTCGGCGATAAGATGGCAGGTCGTCACGGTAACAAAGGTATCGTGTCCAAGATCGTACGTCAGGAAGACATGCCCTTCTTGGCCGACGGTACGCCTGTCGACATCGTCCTCAACCCCCTCGGTGTGCCTTCGCGTATGAACATCGGTCAGGTGTTCGAAGCCGTCCTCGGTTACGCCGGTAAGAAGCTCGGCGTCAAGTTCGCTACCCCCATCTTCGACGGTGCCCACCTCGAAGATCTCTGCGAGTGGACCGACAAAGCCGGACTTCCCCGCTACTGCGCCACCCAGCTCTACGATGGTGCCACGGGCGAACGCTTCGACCAAAAAGCCACTGTCGGTGTGACCTACATGCTCAAACTCGGTCACATGGTCGAAGACAAAATGCACGCCCGTTCCATCGGACCCTACTCGCTCATCACGCAACAGCCCCTCGGCGGTAAAGCCCAGTTCGGTGGTCAGCGTTTCGGAGAGATGGAGGTCTGGGCCATCGAAGCCTTCGGTGCAAGCCACGTCCTCCAAGAAATCCTCACCATCAAGTCCGACGATGTCACCGGTCGTTCCAAAGCTTACGAAGCCATTGTCAAAGGCGATCCCATGCCCACCCCCGGCATCCCCGAATCGCTCAATGTCCTCCTTCACGAGCTCCGCGGTCTCGGTCTCAGCATCACCCTCGACTAATCGCGAATCTTTCTCATACACAATATACATAGGTTATGGCTTTCAAATCAGACAGAAAGATAAAAACCAACTTCACGAAGATCACCATCGGACTGGCCTCTCCCGAAGAGATTCAGGCCAACTCCCACGGCGAAGTGTTGAAGCCCGAAACCATCAACTACCGAACCTACAAGCCCGAGCGCGACGGCCTGTTCTGCGAACGCATCTTCGGTCCCACCAAGGACTACGAGTGCCATTGCGGCAAGTACAAGCGCATTCGCTATAAAGGCATCGTCTGCGACCGTTGCGGTGTGGAAGTGACCGAAAAGAAAGTGCGTCGCGAACGCGCCGGACACATCCAGCTCGTCGTACCCGTCGCACACATCTGGTATTTCCGTTCCCTGCCCAACAAGATGGGCTACCTTCTTGGCATCCCCACCAAGAAGCTCGACATGATCATCTACTACGAGCGCTACGTCGTCGTACAACCCGGTGCCCTCTCCGACGAGTTCGCCGTCAACGACCTGCTCACCGAAGACGAATACCTCGACGCCCTCCACAAGCTCCCCACCGAGAACCAGTATCTCGAAGACTCCGATCCCAACAAGTTCATCGCCAAGATGGGCGCCGAGGCCATCCTCGAACTCCTGCGCCGCATCGACCTCGACAGCCTCTCCTACGAACTGCGCGACCGCGCCAACAGCGACGGTTCCGTAGCCCGCAAGAGCGAAGCCCTCAAGCGCCTCCAAGTCGTCGAATCGTTCCGCGCATCCAAAGATCGCAACAAACCCGAGTGGATGATCATGAAGGTCATCCCCGTCACTCCCCCCGAACTCCGTCCCCTCGTTCCCCTCGACGGCGGACGTTTCGCCACCTCCGACCTCAACGACCTCTATCGTCGCGTCCTCATCCGCAACAACCGTCTTAAGCGTCTCATCGAGATCAAAGCCCCCGACGTCATCCTGCGCAATGAGAAGCGCATGCTCCAGGAAGCCGTCGACAGCCTTTTCGACAACAGCCGCAAGAGCAGCGCCGTCAAGAGCGAAAGCAACCGTCCCCTCAAGTCCCTCTCCGACTCCCTCAAGGGTAAGCAAGGCCGTTTCCGCCAGAACCTCCTCGGTAAGCGCGTCGACTATTCCGGTCGTTCCGTCATCGTCGTAGGTCCCGAACTCAAGATGGGCGAATGCGGTCTCCCCAAACTCATGGCCGCCGAGCTCTACAAGCCCTTCATCATCCGCAAGCTCATCGAGCGCGGCATCGTCAAGACCGTCAAGAGCGCCAAGAAAATTGTCGACCGTCGTGAGCCCGTCATCTTCGACATCCTCGAACTCGTGATGAAAGGCCACCCCGTGTTCCTCAACCGTGCCCCGTCGCTCCACCGTCTTTCCATCCAGGCCTTCCAGCCCAAGCTCATCGAGGGCAAAGCCATCCAGCTCCACCCCCTCGCCTGCACCGCCTTCAACGCCGACTTCGACGGCGACCAAATGGCCGTCCACCTTCCCCTCTCCAACGAGGCCATTCTCGAGTCGCAGATGTTGATGCTCCAGAGCCACAACATCCTCAACCCCGCCAACGGCGCCCCCATCACCGTCCCCTCGCAGGACATGGTGCTCGGTCTCTACTACATCACCAAGCTCCGCCCCGGCGCCAAGGGAACCGGCCTCACCTTCTACGGACCCGAGGAAGCCATCATCGCCTACAATGAGAAGCGGGTCGACATGCACGCCCCCGTCAAGGTACTCGTCGACGACCTCAACGAAAACGGACTCCCCATTCGTCACCTCGTCGAAACCTCCGTCGGTCGCGTCATCGTCAACGAAGTCATCCCCGGCGAAGTTGGGTTCATCAACACCATCATCTCCAAGAAGTCCCTCCGCGACATCATCACCCGCGTCATCAAAGCCGTCGGTATGTCGCGCGCCTGCGAATTCCTCGATGGCATCAAGAACCTCGGCTACCTCAAGGCCTACGAAGGCGGACTCTCGTTCAACCTCGACGACATCATCATCCCCGCCGAGAAAGCCGACATCGTCAAGGCCGGTAACGAGCGCGTCGAACAGATCATGGGCGACTACGGTATGGGTTTCATCACCGACAACGAGCGCTACAACCAAGTCATCGACACCTGGACCAAAGTCAACAGCGACATCAAGTCCACCCTCATGAAGCAAATGACCGAAGCCGACCAAGGTTTCAACGCCGTCTTCATGATGCTCGACTCCGGAGCCCGTGGTAGCGCCGACCAGATCGCACAGCTCGCCGGCATGCGTGGTCTGATGGCCAAACCCCAGAAGGCCGGTGCCGACACCCGCTCCACCATCGAGAATCCCATCCTCTCCAACTTTAAGGAAGGCATGTCCGTGCTCGAGTACTTCATCTCCACCCACGGTGCCCGTAAGGGTCTGGCCGACACCGCCTTGAAGACCGCCGACGCCGGATACCTCACCCGCCGTCTCGTCGACGTCTCCCACGACGTCATCATCAACGAAGAAGACTGCGGCACCCTCCGCGGCCTCGTCTGCACCGCCCTCAAAAACGGCGATGAGATCGTCAGCTCCCTCTCAGAGCGCATCCTCGGCCGCGTCTCCGTCCACGACATCGCCCACCCCGAAGACGGCCACATCCTCGTCCACTCCGGCGAAGAGATCACCGAGCCCATCGCCGCCGCCATCGAGAACGCCGGCATCGAGGAAGTCGAAATTCGCTCCGTCCTCACCTGCGAATCCAAGCACGGCGTCTGCATGAAGTGCTACGGCCGCAACCTCGCCACCTCCAAGATGGTGCAAAAGGGTGAAGCCGTCGGCGTCATCGCCGCCCAGTCCATCGGTGAACCCGGTACGCAGCTCACCCTCCGCACCTTCCACGCCGGTGGTATCGCCGGTGGTGCAGCCGCCAACGCCACCATCGTCGCCAAAAACGACTGCCGCGTCGAGTTCGACGAACTCCGCACCGTCGACGTCGTCGGCGAAGACGGCACCCCCGGCAAGGTCGTTGTTTCCCGTCTCGCCGAAGTGCGCTTCATCAACGAAAACACCGGCATCGTCCTCTCCACGCAAAACGTCCCCTACGGCTCGCAACTCTTCGTCAGCGAAGGCGAGAGCCTCACCAAGGGCACCCTCGTGGCCAAGTGGGACCCCTTCAATGCCGTCATCGTCACCGAAGTCGGCGGCCGCATCATCTTCGAAGACGTCAAGGAAGGTAGCACCTACCGCGTCGAAGAAGACGAAGCCACCGGTCTCCGCGAGCGCATCATCATCGAGTCCAAGGAACGTGGCGTGGTGCCCAGTGCACACATCGTCAACGAAAACGGCGACACCCTCCGCACCTACAACTTCCCCATCAACGGCCACCTCGTCGTCGAAGACAAGCAGGTGCTCAAGGCGGGTGACATCATCGTCAAGATTCCCCGCGTGGTCGGCTCCGCCGGCGACATCACCGGTGGTCTGCCCCGTGTCACCGAGCTCTTCGAAGCCCGCAACCCCTCCAACCCCGCAGTCGTTTCCGAAATCGACGGTGAGATTTCCATGGGCGCCATCAAGCGCGGTAACCGCGAAGTCATCGTCACCTCCAAGCTCGGCGAAATCAAAAAGTATCTGGTGCCCCTCTCCAAGCAGATCCTCGTGCAGGAAAACGACTTCGTGCGCGCAGGTACTCCGCTCTCCGACGGTAGCATCACCCCCGGCGACATCCTTGCCATCCAGGGTCCCACCGCCGTGCAGGAATACATCGTCAACGAGGTCCAAGACGTCTACCGCCTCCAGGGTGTGAAGATCAACGACAAGCACTTCGAAGTCATCGTCCGCCAGATGATGCGCAAAGTGCAGATCAACGAGCCCGGCGACACCCGTTTCCTCGAACAGCAAATCGTCGACAAAAACGATTTCGCCGAAGAAAACGATCGCATCTGGGGCAAGAAGGTCGTGGTCGACGCCGGCGACAGCGAAACCATGAAGAAGGGCATGATCGTCACCGCCCGCAAGCTCCGCGACGAAATCTCGCAGCTCAAGCGCCGTGACCTCCGTCCCGTCGTGGTGCGCGACGCCGTCCCCGCCACCTCCACCCAGATCCTCCAGGGCATCACCCGCGCCGCCCTGCAAACCAAGTCGTTCATGTCTGCCGCCTCCTTCCAGGAAACCACCAAGGTGCTCAACGAAGCCGCCATCTCCGGCAAGACCGACTACCTCGAAGGCATGAAGGAGAACGTCATCTGCGGTCACCTCATCCCCGCAGGTACCGGTCTCCGCGAGTTCAACCGCATCGTGGTCGGCGACAAAGACGACTACAGCGGCGAACCCGAAGAACGCGAAAACGCATAATTCCCTTCGCTGGGCGCACCCCGCGTGCTCGACCCACCGCGAAAATACGACCACACCGCCACGCCTCACCGCGTGGCGGTGTTTTGCGTTTTGGGGCTACACCGAAAGTCAATTTGCCCCTTTCGTCCCCTATCCATTTTCTTCCAATGTTGACACAATGGTAAACTATTTTTCCTCCCACGTGAAAAAAGCTGCATTTATTTTTGGTCGGAGTAAAAAGTGGTCGTACTTTTGCAAACGAGGAGAGAAAGGTTTACATCTCCGTTCAGTTCTGTCTATCTACTTAAAAACTTACATATGAACAAAAAGTTACTCGCACTTCTTTTCGCCGTGCCCGGCTTCTGCGCTGCGCAGTCGACGTACAAGGTGATGGGCTTTGCGCCGAGCTTGGACCAGGTGGCCGTCGAGTCCAAAGACGTAACCGGTCATGACGTAGCGTTGGCCATTACGCGCAATGGGGGTTGGTATGCCGATGCCAAGACTCAAGAGGTTGGTGTTGCACAAGACAACAATCCCCAATTCCGTATCGTTAAAACGGGTACAGCCGGTATTTATAAATTGTACAGCGTCAAAAATAATAAGTTTGTCGCTTACACAGCTGCCGGCTCCGGAGCTAACAAAACAAAATTTGTTGAGGACGGGAATGATCCTAAAACCAATTGGCGAATTGTTCCGAACATCGGCGCAAATGGCACAGTCAATAATTTCGACATTTTCCCGGGTTCGGTGTCCAATCCTAATGGAGGCACTCCGGCTTGGAATGCCTTTGGTGGTGCCAACGTAAATGCACGTATCGGCCTTTATGCTGCGAATGACGGCGGTTCGTGCTGGAGCATTGAAGTCGCAACGCAGGAACTCAAGTTCTTCAGCAGCTACAGTGCAACCAACGAGTCGTACTTCATGACGATCCGTGACAATTATGTGCACAAAAACGGAGAAAACTTCACGGCTGACAAAAACTTGCAGTTTGGTGATGATAACTATCGTTTCCAGTTGGTGGGTACGCCTCAGAATTTCAAAATCTACAATGCAGCGACCGGTAATGCCATCGGAACAGATCCCAGCAAAGCTGACGACAAAAACAATTATAGCACGACCCAAACGAGCACTTTCTCCGTTCAAAGCTATGGTGGCCGCGTCTATGTGAAAGAAACTCGCAAACCCAATCTTTATCTCAACTTCCGCGACGGTTTCCTTTCCACTTGGAACAGCGCAGATGCTTGGAATGGGCGCGATGAGGGTTCACGTATTCTCTTTACGACCGAAGATGGCATCTTGGCAGAAGCTGCGAAGAAACTTGCAAGCGAACTGAAAGCGCAGTATCCGGATAGTAAATTTGGAAAGGATTTGGGACTGTATCCGCAGAGCATGAAATCCGTTGTTGATACATGTGCAAAAAAACTGGAAGAAGCTCAAGGCTCGTCTCTGTCTATTGCGGAGAAAAAGCAAAAATACAATGAGGCCTTAGAATATGTCGACTATCTTAAGACGGCATCTCTAAATCTGCCCCAAAATGGTGATCTTCTCTACATTGCGGCAACTCGTGATAACAAAGTGAAGTACTTCACTTCGCAGGTTCATGCCAATGGAGATGTGGATTATGACCGCAAGTCCAGCGAAGGTTTCTTGACCACCAAGGCGACAAAAACTGCTGATGCCGTCTTCCTCTACACACTGGAAGGTCAGAAAGTGACGCTCACGTCGGTTGCCACCGGTCGTCGTGTCGTTTTGGGAGAACGTGCAGAAGACCACGTGTTCTATCCCACCATGGCCACCCAAGCCAGCGACGGAACGAAATTCGAGGTTTCGTCTCGTGACGGCAAATATGTCTTTGAAGCAGAAGGTCATTTCCTTGCCTCCGATGCCAACATGGACTATGCCCTCACCTACAACAGCTTTAGCGCCTTTGCCGGTCTCCGTCTCGAACGCGTAGGCACCACGCTGCCCGTTCACATCGGCGATGGCGGTACCGCCAGCTTCTGGTCTCCCGTAGAATACTCCGTTCCCGAAGGAGTGACGGCCTACAGCGTTAAGATCGTGAACAACAAGGCTCGACTCACCAAGATCACGACCAACGTTCCCAAGAATACCGCTGTCTTCCTCTTCGGAACCCCCTCTTCCGATGTCAACCTCACCGTTGTGCCTGATGGTCAGACCCCCGCATTGCAGGACAATATCCTCAAGGGTGGCGCCACGGCCACAACCCTCGAAGGCACCGCGTTCATGCTCAAGAAAAACGGTACCGGATTGGTGAGAGTCGACGGTGCGGTTCCCGCCTTCAAGGCCTATTTCACAGCTACCAAAGCGCAGGTGCGCGAATTGCTCGACCGTGGTCTCACCGGCGTTGTTAGCGTTGCCACCGAGGCAGAAGACGCTCCCGTCTATGATTTGAGCGGTCGTCGTGTACAGCACACCACCAAGGGAGGTGTTTACGTGACCAACGGAAAGAAATTCATCGCAAAATAACGGAATCAATCATGAAATTGAAGTATATCAAACCCAGCCTCACCACGGTCAAAGTGGAAATGCAAGAATGCCTGCTCAATGGCAGTCCCAATGATATGCCACTCCCTTTCGATGAAAACCCTGTGAATGGCTTCGAAGGCGGTGGTATGTCTGAGAAATTCGTTAACCCCATTTGGGGCGACGATGCCGCTGCAGACGAAGGTGACGTTCTCTCACCTTGGTAAGCGCAAAAAAATCCCCCTCACACACCGCGTGAGGAGCGGGTCCACACCTTTAAGATCAGCGACGTGTCTATTTTGGACGCGTCGCTGTTTTTTTTTAGACCGAGTGGATGGCGGGTATGCTCGATGGTAGATCTGACGGGAGAGTGGAAATAAAGCGGTGTTATGCGGGTTTGGGCGGGTGTCGGCGCATGGCAGAACGAGAGAGCGAGCTCTTCTTCGCTCCTTTCGCGCGGAGCAGCGCAACGCCGTGCCGACTGTTTTGTGTCCACCGCGACCGCGCCACACGCATCTTCGTGTCACGACCATCGGAGCCCGCGGCAGCGTCGGTAGCTCCCTCCCGTTCTTCCGCCGTGCGCGCATCCTTACCCGCCGTGCGCCGCGTGCCACTCTTTCGCGCGTGAGCATACGCGCGCGTTACGCGCGCACGTCAGGCACTTTTCGTTTTTTGCCTTCACCTCTTCACCCCCTATGCCGTAAATCGCTGTCCGGTAGTCGATTCGGGGTGAAGGACTTTCCGAAAATGCTTCACCGCGGTGAAGCGTCGGCCCCGCACCCTCCTTCGGACTGCAATCGGCCGCCCAACGACCGCTCCACCCGAACTCACCCCGGGGGCGAGAACCACGAAAAGCCCCCTGCAAAATGCCGAAAAGCGGGGGCAACTGCATCATAGTCCCCGACCGTGGCGGTGAAGGCTTGGGTGAAGGGATTTTCTGCAAAGCCTTCACCCCTTACGGTTTGAGCATCAGTGTGCTTACGCGTGGAGGGTGAAGCGGTGAAGGGAAAAAACGAAAAACAGTGGAGGCGCGTACGTGCGCCCGCGCGCGAGAAACCCTTCACCGCTCCCGCCCCTCACCGTAGTCGACTCCCGCCTTCCTTCACCGCGCGAGCCTCGACCCGAAAAACACCGCGCCGCCACCCATTCGCCGAAAGCAAGACAAACGACTGCGCGCTGCGGACGGCAGCCAGACATTTGCCACGATTCGTCTTCCGGCAAACGACAAAATGTATGCGCTCGCCACACGATGTATCTCCGTGTTTTTATGAAGTGCACATTGCAAAATGAAGATTTTTCGGCAAAACGTTTGTTCGCTCCGAGAAAGTGACTATATTTGCAGCGTAAAGAAGCAACTGCAAAGTGCAGTGGGCAAAAATCAGGGATAAATATCAATTCTAATTCCTATACGCATGAGAAACGTTTACAAATCGCTAATGGTGGTCAGTGCCGGTTTCCTGCTCGGAGCGGGAGTCGTGTGGGCAGATGGTCGCTACTGGACGTACGATGCCTCTGCCGGCGCCACCGCGCCCGAGAATGTGCAGGCCGGACAACCGTATTTCCTGCAAACCGGACGCTCTGAAGCCTCCGGCTCCGCATGGTTCCTTTGGGGCGACCGCTTCAAAAACACCTCCAGCCTCACTTCCGATTTCGTCTACTACTTCGAGGAAGTGCCCGGCGTGACGGCGAAAAACGGCGCCAAAGTTTATTACATCAAACGGCAGAACGGCGATTACCTCGCCCAGCCCGGCAATGCGCAAATCTACACCCCTTCGGTGGAACGCGCTTGGAAAGTGGTGGTACACACCGCCGTCAACCGCGATCCGGAGTACGCCTACAGCCATCCCAACGCCGAAGGTGAGGCCCCCACGCAATATAAGGGCATGGATGCCTACATCAACGAGGCGAAGGACAACAATAACTTCGCCGATCTGGATCTGGCAGCCGCTTCCTACCTGAACCTCAACAATGGCTTGACCATCACTTCTGTAGAAGCCAATCAGCCCGACGAACCCACCAGCCCCTTCATGGCGCTGCTCAACTATCCCGGCGACAACACCGCCTCTTATGTTTCGCTCGGCACCGACTACAGCCGCAACGTTTGGCTCGTCTATCCCGCCACGAAGCAGAGTGCCATCGAGGCCCTCAAGAGCGTGATGCAGGAAACCACCGGCGGACAAACCCTCGACGAGAAAATCAAAAACTACCCGCTCGGCAACGGTGTGGCACAGTATTCCAAGGAGAAGCACGACAAGCTCGTGGCACTCTGGGAGAAGGCCAAGGCTTATGCCGACGGCACAGCGACCGGCACCGATGCCGAAATCGAAGCGGTGGCCGAGGCCATCCTCCCCGCTTACCAGGATTTCGTTTCCACGCCCAACCCGCTCGTTCCCGGCTACTACATCATGACGAGCTGGCGTGCCGAAACCGGAAGCGGCTACGACGGCGGTGCACTCTATGACCGCTCGGCCGTGGATCCCGGCGATCGCACCCTCCGCTGGACCCTCAGAGAAAACGACGGCGTCGATTACCGTGAGGCCGACACCCTCTCTTACAACACTTGCAAAATGGTGTGGGAAGTGGTGGCAGCCAAGGAAAAAGGCCTGTTCTATTTCCGTAACTTCGAGACCGGTAACTACATCGGTACGGCTTCGCAGCTCTACCAGTCGATCTCGGTGACCGAAAACCCTGTCAACACCTACAACATTCAGGCGAACCCGAAGATCCCCGGATTCTTCTCCTTCTATTCGCCCGACCTGCCCAAATCCTCGGCCGAATACTCCGGTATCCACACCGAGCGCGCGTTGACCAACGTGGTGCCTTGGGACTGGACCTCCGACGGTTCGTCGTGGCACGTGCGCACCATCAGCGACAGTGAAATTGCCAAGTTGCGCCAACTCATGGAGCAACCTCGCCGCAACGCCAAACTCCAGCGACTCGTCGACCAAGCGCAGAATGCACTCGATGCCGGCTATCGCTACATGGCAGTCGACGCTTCGGGCAACAAGATCGAATCTGCTACCTCCGGCACGGTGGAAGCAGTGGACGGACTCGTGCAGACGGCCGACAAGCTCGCTTGCCCGATGGCTGACCCTCAAGAAGGTACGGGAGCTGACCACGAACTCGCTGTCTTGCTCGACAACAATACTTCGACCTACTTCCACACCTCGTGGCACGGTGGCAACGATGCTTGGCTGAAGAACCACTATCTCCAGTTCTCGCTCGACGACGCCCAAGACGAACTCCTCCTCAAGTGGGTGAAGCGTCTCAACGGACAATCGGCCCTCAGCAATGGAGCGCCCGTTCGCGTGGCCTTCTGGGGTACGAACGATGCTGCGAAGCTCGATGTGACCAAGACCACTTCGACCAAGGAAGACGGCACGGAAGTCGTGGACTACGACGCTTGGAAGAAAAACGGTTGGGATTCGCTTACGATAAGCACCTTCACCTATCCGTATGCACTCCAGCTCAATGCCGACACGAAGATCAACAATGCCGTAGGTACCGTCCACTTCAAGGCGCCCCAGCCTTACAAGTACTACCGCATGGAAGTGCTGACCAACGGTGGCAACAACGCGATGAACAGCGGCAACAAGTTCTTCTACGGTTCTGAATTCCGCGTCTACAAAGGCGCTTTCGACCAGGTGGCTTCGCCCATCGCTTCTGTTCCCGCAGCCGACGTGACGGCACTTGCCGATGCCATCAAGAAGGCCCGTGCCGAAGTGAAGGCTGAAAAGGCAACCGATGCCACGACCGACGCTTTGCAGAAAGTCTACGAAAAGTTCTTGGCCAACTATCCCGATCCCGCCCGCGTGACGGAGCTGATCGCGAAGGCAAAGGAAATCGCCACCACCGCCGAGGAGGCCACGGGCGACAACGCCGGACGTCTCGGTTACTACAAGGCCGGTGCCAAAGCTGCACTGACGGCGGCTGCCGATGCCGTGAGCCAGAAACTCGCAGGTATCCAGGCCACGCGCCAACCCAACATCGCCGAGGTGAACGAAATGGTGGCACAGATGCAAGCTGCGCTCACCGACATGGACAACGCCCTCCTCGCTCCGACCGACGGTGTCTACATGATCCAGAGTGAATCGTCTAACAAGAGCAACAACGGCAAGGTAATTGCTGCTAAGGGCTCTTCGCGTGACAGCTATTGGACCATCCACTTCGAAGGTACCGAACCCGCTGATCCCAATGTGGTCGGTGCAGATGCGGCCTACAAAGAAACGGCCAATCGCAAGTCGCACCTCGAATACTACTGGAAGGTGGAGAAAGTGAATGGTGGCTACACCTTCAAGAACCTCTACACCGGTCTCTACCTGGAACGCGACACCACGAAGAACGGCGCTGCAATGCGCCAGAGCGAAAAACCGAGCACGATTGCTATCGAATATGCTAAGGTGCCGGGTGCTTTCAACCTCGTAGTGGGCAACGGCAAAACGACCAATCGTTATGTCAACGCACAACCCGATGCCCGTTCGATGAGTCCTTACATCGTAACCTGGAACGTGGCGAAGGGTGCCGACAACTCGGCCTTCTCGTTCAAGGCAGTTGATGAAAACGAACTCAACGACGTGCTCGCCGACGGTGTCGTTTATGAACTCCAGAGCAAGACGGGATTCCAGATCGTTACCCTGCCGTTTGCCATCAAGGTGCAGGCCAACGACGGATTCTACCACGTGATCGGTCAGAACGCCGCTACGAAGGATGTGGTGCTCAAGAAGGCTGAGGGCGTGATCCCCGCAGGTCAGGCTGTGATTTACAAACCGGCCAATGGCAACACCGACGACTTCATCAACGTGACCCCCGTGGCTACGGACTACAAGCAACTGAACGCTACGTTCACTCCCGCACAATCTACTGATGGACTGAAGGGTGTGTTCGAAAAGACGGAACTCGCTGTCGAAAACGGTGTACTCAGTGCCGACCGCACGAAGGTGCTCCTCTCTGAAAAGGGAGACAAGGTGGAAGCCAACACGGGCTACTTCGGTAAGCTCCAACCCACCACCGAAGCCGGCGACCTCGTAATTCCCGCCAACGGTATCGTGACCACGATCGGCGCTGTGCGCTTCGCACCCGCTGCTGCCGGCAACGGCGTCTACACCCTCGGTGGTGTGCGCCTGAAGGCTGCCAAGCAACTCCCCGCAGGCGTCTACGTGATCAACGGTAAGAAGGTCATCGTCAAATAAGCCCCCCCATCCGACCCTTGTGGTCGAACA
This sequence comes from Prevotellaceae bacterium UBA1746, assembly GCA_905369775.1. GTDB lineage: Bacteria > Bacteroidota > Bacteroidia > Bacteroidales > Bacteroidaceae > Alloprevotella. The sequence continues at coordinate 13,781 of CAJPJR010000023.1, read as the reverse complement.
GAAATGAGAATCCCCGTCCCTCGTTGGACGGGGATTTTTGTTTCAAGACGGTGTCGGCTCCGTGTTTTTTCGTACCTTTGCTCAGTAATGGATATTCTCTTTCGCCTCAGTCGATGCCTTTGGTTCCTCTGTTCGTGGATGCCGCTGCGTGTGCACTACATTTTCTCCGATGTGGTGTTCTTTCCATTGATTTATTATGTGTTGCGCTATCGTCGCCCTTTGGTGAGAAAGCAACTGCACGACAGTTTTCCCGACTACGACGAGCGGCGGCTTCGCCGGATCGAACGTGACTTCTACCGCTGGTTTTCGGACTATGTGGTAGAGACGCTGAAATTGATGTCGATCTCGGCCGACGAGATGCGACGGCGCATGGAGATGGTGAATCTCACCGACGTGGATCTCGAACTCGAAGCGGAGGGCGAGCCGTATTGTTTCCTCTATTTGGGGCACTTGGGCAACTGGGAATGGATTTCCAGCATTCCGCTGTGGACAAAAGCCGACGAGGTTTGCGGCCAGATCTACCACCCGCTGCACAACCGGGTGATGGATCGCCTGTTTCTCCACATCCGCGGACGCTTTGGGGCGACGAGCATCGCGATGAAAGAGACGTTACGCACGGTGCTCGGTTGGAAACGCGAAGGACGGCGAGCCATGATCGGTTTCATTTCCGACCAGTCGCCCAAATGGGAGGCGATGCACCATTGGACACCGTTCTTGCATCACGACACGTTCTTCTTCACCGGCGCCGAAAAGATCGGCCGTGCGGTGGGAGCTCGCTATTTCTACGTCGATGTGACGCGTCCGCGCCGCGGATACTACCGCGCTGAGCTGCGAGAGCTCAAGGTCGATGCAAACAGCGACTCGCCTTATCCCGTGACGGATGCTTTTGCGCAAGCACTCGAAACCAGCATCCGCCGTGATCCTCATCTTTGGCTCTGGACGCACAACCGCTGGAAACGCACGCGTGAGATGTGGGAGAAAGAAAAGAATAAATCCGGTAGCAATTGAATAAGACCACCTGTGCGATGCCAAAGATTTCAGTGATCACCGTCAATTATAATAACCGAGAAGGGCTCCGCGCGACGCTGCAGTCGACATTGGCTCAAACTTATTCGGACTACGAATACATCGTGATTGACGGTGGTTCTACCGACGGCAGTAAAACGCTGCTTGAAGATCAGGCGACCCGTGTTGATCACTGGGTCAGTGAGCCTGACGGCGGAATTTACCCTGCGATGAATAAAGGGATCGCAATCGCCTCGGGCGAGTATTTGCTGTTTATGAATTCGGGCGACACCTTTTATGATGCAGAGGTGTTGGAGCAAGTGGCTCCCGCCTTGGAAAGTCATCGAGATTTCTACACCGGAGGGGTCTGTCTGGATGGGAAAATCAGAAAAGCCCCCACATCGGTTGGTCCTCTTTTCTTTTTCAATCAGTCTTTACCCCATCAGTCTACTTTCATCCGTGCCGAATTACTGAAAGCGCGTCCTTATCGTGAAGATGTTCCGATTGTAGCAGATTGGGAACAGCAGCTCTACGAATTGTTGGTGCGCGATGGCACGTATGAATGTTTGGAGACGGTGATTTGTAATTACGATACCACAGGCATTTCGTCGGTGTGTCTGGCTGAAGGTAAGTTAGACGACTACGTTCTCCCCATGTTGCGCGATCATTTTAGCGAGCGAATGATCGCTGCTCATCGCTTCAATGTGCACGACGTGAGATTCAAGTTGAGAACGTTCCTCGAACACGTTGATTCGGTGAGAGAAAGAATTCGCTTGTTACGTTATAGTTTGAAATTGTTTTTTACAGCTATCCATAAATGACCTATACACATCGTGAGAAAATCAGTGTCATTACGATCAACTTGAATAACGCTGAAGGACTCAGACGCACGTTGGATTCCGTGTTTCGGCAGTCCACCCATGATTTCGAATTGGTGGTGGTGGACGGGGCTTCCACGGATGGAAGTGTCGAGCTCATTCATACCCATGCGGATCGCATCGATCGTTGGGTCAGTGAACCCGATGGCGGTATTTACAACGCGATGAATAAGGCTGTGGCCATGGCTACCGGAGAATATGTGATCTTTATGAACTCCGGTGACACGTTTTACGAGGACGATGTCCTGGCCCGTGTGATACCGCAATTAAAAGGGAAAGACATTTACGTAGGTGATCTTCACCGACCGGGAAAGCGTAAGAAATTCGTCAAAGCTCCGGAGGAAGTCTATTTCCATTATATCATCACCCGTACGCTTTCCCATCAAGCGGCTTTCATTCGCCGCCAACGATTGTTAGATCAACCCTACAACGAGGAAAACAAAATCGTGTCGGACTGGGAATGGTTCTTTCGCGAACTGTTTTTCTCCGACGCAACTTACGAACGCCTCAATTTATGTGTGGCCACTTTCGATCCTTCAGGGATTTCTTCGTTGAAGGAGATGGAAAGTGTGCGATTGGAGGAAATGGAACGTGTGCGCGAAAAATTGATCCCCCCCAGATTGCGCAAAGCGCTGATCGGCAATACGCGCTATGAGCGGAAAATCATGTACGGCATGCAACAGTCCTCTGTTTTACGCCGCGATATGATCATGTTGCGCAATATGTTGAAGTTGCTGCTTCATGATTTATGGCATGGCTTGTGCCGACGGTAGAAAAAAGTCGGTCTGCCCCATTGTAAATCGACATAACGGCACCATTCGCAAGGTCTGTTAATTGTGCGTGGATTTTTTTGGGGGGAAATGCTTTAGCATCTCTCTATTCATTGGTGACGGAATGCGATTTTTCCGGCGCCGAAACTTTTTTGAGGACAGCAATACAACCAAGTGCCCCTCTCTCCAATCCTTATTGTGGGTAGGAGAGAGGGGCGCTTTCGTTCTATGCGTTTCAATGTGGAGGCTATGAGTATCCGGGCGGTTGCCGATTGCGGGGAAGTGCAACTTGCACTCAGCGAGCGTTCTTTTTCCGATTTCTGGCCTCCACGATCAGGCGGAAAACGGCTTCGATGTCGAAACCACGTGCCGCAGCATAGGCTTCGGCCATGATGCGTTGTTGTCGTGGAGTGGCTTCCAATCGGTCAAAGTTGGCGCAACCTCGTTCGAGCGATACGGTTCCGAGTCGCATGCGGTTGAGGTCGATCAGTTCCACGGCGATGCCGTTCGGCGTTTCGCCCCAAAGGATGTTGCCGCCCGAATAGTCTTTGTGCCAGTAGCCTGCTTCGTGCAGGCGGGCGGTGGTTTCGGCGATGGCGCGCAAGGCTTTCTCTTCCGTTTCCGACTCCACTCCGATCAGGTGGCGGAAGTTGTAAGGCAGGGTGGAACAGCGCGAAACGTAGTAGCTGTAGCCCAGTGCAAAGCAGGTGCCGGTCTCGCAGTAGCCCAGCGGTTCGGGCGAACCGATGCCGTGGGCACGCAGTGCGCGGGCATATTCGAAAGAGCGTTGTGCCTTCGATGAACGGAACCACCGATAGACAAAGCGGTTGAAGGCGTGGGGCAGGCAGAATTCCTTTACCACGAGCGTGTCTTCCCCCACCTCGAAGCGGCGAATCGCATTCCTGTTTTTGAAAATCTCGCGACCTTCCGATGCAAAACGCCACGGCAGTTCTTCAACAAACTGTTTTACGGGCGGCGCCACCTCGGCCGTGACCGTTTTGCGGTAGCGGAGCGGACGGGTGAGCGCATTGATCCAGCGAGACCAAGAGCGCATGCGGCGCAAAGGTCCTCCCAGTTGTTGTTCGAAGAAGGCTGCGTGCCGAATATTGAGCGTGCGAATGACGTGAGCGGCGAGTTTCCGATCGCGGAAGCGTTTGGAGTGCGCCACCACGCGGTAGTAGTAGCCCACTTCGGGCAGGCGCACCACTTTTCCTCCGTGTTTGAGCATCGAAATCCAGAAATCCCAATCCTCTCGCGCTTTGATCTCCTCACAATAACCTCCCACGCGGTCGAAATCTTCGCGTCGGTAGAGGGCGCAGGCCGCAATGTGGTTGCGACGTGCCAAGAGTCGGAGCGAGAAATCGGGGAGGTGCCAGCGCCCACTGCGTCTGCCGATGAAATCAATCGTGGGGCGCACAACTTTCACCTCAGGTTGTTGGTCGAGCACGGCGACCGCGTCTGCAATGAAGGACGGTGCGAGCAGGTCGTCGGCATCGACCGGCAGAATGTAGTGACCCCGCGAGGCGGCCACCGCGACATTGCGTGCGCGACAGGGACCCGCGTTCGCTTGGTGGAGCAAACGAACGCGACGGTCGGTTTCGGCCAACGTTTCCACGACCTTGGCCGAACCGTCGGTCGAACCATCGTCCACCACCACCACTTCCAAGGACCGAAAAGAGGAAGCCAGCACCGAGTGGATGGCGGCTTCGACATAGGCCTCCGCATTGTAGAGCGGCATGATCACCGACACGAGCGGCGTCGAGCCGTCGGCTGTCGAAGTGGGGGCGGTCAGATCTTGTCGAATCCCTTCGTCCATTTCGTCCAATAGTATTTGATGGGGTTGGTGTACTTCAATTGTTTCCACGGGCGGCTGCCGTGTGGGCGATGCACGACGGGGAGCGAGCAGAACAGGTAGTTGTGCAGTCCGGCTGCGAGACTATCGTGCGAAATTGTCACGTCAAACCAGTTTTTCGAGTCGTCGAGTCGGTCGAAGTCGCAGGCTTTCAGCAGCGCGGGCGTGAGCAGCGAGCAACAGAAGGAGCAATGTTTCTTGCAGTCGTAATCTTGTCCCTCTTTGCCGCGGGCATAGAGATAGGGGTAGTTGATTTTCCCCTCCTCGTCCACAGTCACCGCTGCGGCGATGCCACAATTCGGGCGCGCCGTTGCGCCGTCGAAGAGTTTTTGCAGCGTGTCGCGTTGCACCGTCACGTCGCTCTCCACAATCAGCAGTCCTGCATCGTCGGCCAAGGCTTCTTTCCGACAGCGGCGCAGCACAAAGAGGTAGTTGGGCGAGGGGTGATCGGTGAGGGTGGCCAGATCTACGACCTCCACGCCCAGGCGTGCTGCCTCCGTGTGGAGGCGTGCGGTGTTTTCGGGCGTCGAATTGTCATTAAACACCACGTAGCGGTGCGGAACGTCGAGTTCCGACTGCACAACGGCCTCCATGGTGCGCACGGTGTGGTCGATGCTGTCTTTGACGGGCGTGATGATGAGAAGTTGTTGCATGAGAGATGGATTTAGCGAATGCCCTTGCGGCGTTTGTAGTCGCGGATGCGGTCGGCAAAGGCCGCATCTTTTTTATTGCCCGGTCGGGGCGTGAAGCGGAGAATCTCGGGGATGCGTTTCCCTTCGTCGACGATGCGAACTTGGTCGTGCATCCCTTTCACGATGTCGACCCGGTCGTAGAGGCGTCCCGTGGCGGCGTCGAAAGTGTTCATCTGCAGGGTGTCGCCGCGCACCGCAATGAGCTGGTAGAACTGGGTGCCGGTGCCGAAGCGGTCGAAGCGTTCGTCGAATTCAATGCGGTATTGTTTGGGCGAACAGTGGCTCACGGTGTAGACCGGCGTGGTGGGGCGGCCGTCTTCGTCGTGGCGTGTCATGCGGGCATAGGCATGTTCGTGCCCCTGGAGCACAAGGTCGGCATAGTCGTTGAGCGTCGAGGCGAAAGCCCAGCGTTGCATCAGGTTGTTGCTGCCAGATTTGGCGGAATAGATGGGGTGGTGCAGCACCACCACGTTCCATCGTGCGCCGTCGCCCTTGACTTGCTGTTCGAGCCAACTGTTTTGTTGCAGCAAATAGGGCAGTTCTCGGTTCGAATCGAGGAGGCAGAGTTGGAGATTGCCGAAGCGAAGGGCGTAAACTTGGTTTTTCCCCACCATCGATTGGAGGAAATAGGAGAAAACCAGCGAAAAGCGCCGCTCCAATTTGCGAATGGGGTATTTCAAATACTCGTGGTTGCCGGTGGCGCAGAGGATGGGCAGTTGTTGGCCGATGGTGTCCAGATCGCGGAAGGTTTCATTCCAATATTCGTCGGTGGGTCGCTCGGTGAGGTCGCCGCCGAACACGGCGAAATCCACTTCCGGGTGAGCTTGCCAGGCCTTCATGATCTCGCGGTGCGCAATGCCGCCGATGGTGTCTTGCACATCGCCGAAATAGAGGAACGAGAAATTACGGTCTGCCCCGGCATCTTTGGCCGTGAAGCGGTACCACGGCGAGGCCTTCCCGTCTGTCACCACACGATAGTGATAACATTGTCCGTCGACCAGGTGAGTGAGCCGTGCCACGTAGAATGCGCCCTTGCCGCTGCGGGAATGAAAAACTTCGCCGGTGGCCGGAATGCAGATCACCGCCGTATCGTCGTCGGCAGCCAGCTCCAAATGCGAGGTGTGCAGCACCGAATCGCATTGCCAACTCACGTTGCGGGAGAGCGCCCCGTCATTGCCGAAGGTGAGTAGCACGCGCGAAGGCGTGGGCTGGGGCGCATAGGGTGCTTCGGGGGGATTGCCGAACCACACATTCCAGCGCACGTAGGACAGCACGGCCAGTCCCGCGAGCAGTAGCCCGAGGCAGCCAAGCGTGATTTTCTTTTTTCTTGTCATAAGTCGTTGGGGCAGATCATTTCACCGTCAGTTGGTCGGTGAGCATGCGTTGCATGTACGATTGTATGATGGCTTTCAGCAGTCGCTCCATCGCGGCCTGTTGCGGCACGCGACCTTTGAGATTGTGCACCATGAGCCGATCTTTTTTGTAGTCGAAGACGCCAGTGGTCTGGTTGCCGTCGAAGAGCAGCACGTAGTCGCCTTGCGCAAACACGTAGACGCCGTTCAAATACGCCACTTCATAATTGAGGGTCGCGGGGAGGTGCGTCAAGTCGTTGCCGAAAGCCACAAACGGGTGCTGGAAACCGAGGTAACCGAGCAGTGTCGGCATGATATCGATCTGTTTGGCGATGCCGGGACGGCGGCCCGGTTTCATGTCGCCCGAGGGATCGAAGAAAATGATGGGCACCCGGAAGCGTCCGAGCGGCGTTTGATATTCTTCGTGGGTGGAGAGGCTGGTGTGGTCGGCCGTGAGAACGAAAATGGTGTTCTTGTACCACGGCTGGCGTCGAGCGGTTTCGAAGAACTTGCGCAGTGCCATGTCGCTATACCGCACGCATTTGTGCAAAGGAGTGCCTCCCTCTTCCGGGAATTGCTTGGCGTAGCGCTCCGGCACCTTATATGGCGCATGGGACGAGGCGGTGAAGACGGCCGTCATGAAGGGCTGTTTCATTTCGCTCATCTTTTGGGCGTAGAATTGAAGGAAAGGCTCGTCCCAAATGGCCCAGGTGCCGTCGAACTCGTTTTCTCCGCCGAAACGTGGGTCAGCGTCAAACTCTGTGCGACCGTAGTATTGGCCGAATCCCGTGGAGCGGGCAAAAGCCTCGAATCCCATCGAACCGTTTTGCGCACCGTGGAAGAAAGCCGTGTGATATCCCTCGCCGTTCAGTTCGCGTGCCAATCCACTCAGGTGGTTGAGCGAAGCGGGTGTGAGGAAAAACGGTTCGACAAACATGGGTATCGACGACAACACCGAGGGCATGCCATCGATACTCTTGCGTCCGTTGGCAAACGAGTTTTCGTAGGTAGTGCTCACCCCGATGAGCGAATCGAGGAAGGGGGTCACGCCCTTGTAGCGCCCGCCGTCGAGTTGCGGATTGAGGGCGCCTACAAATTCTTGTCCGAAGCTTTCGAGAATTATCACCACCACGTTCTTGTGTCGGGGAGTGAGGGCATCGCCCGGTCGGTGTAGCGGCGAATAGATGGCGTTGAGTTCGTCGGGGGTGTAGTATTTCGGGTCGACGAAGGCCTTTTTCGTGGCGGTGCGTATCATCGAAAACGGTGTGTTCAGCACCAAAGCCGCCTCGGCCGGACGGTTGACAAACTGATTGGCGTTGCTCAGGGTGATGGGCCGCACCGCCGTGGTGAATCCACCGCGCATGCCGGCCACACAGAGGGGGATGAAGAGCCCCAACATGAAGACTTGGGTCACATAGTAGGGCGTGGCCGGTCGCGGCGCCTTGCTGAGCGAGCGCGGATGCACATAGGCCAACCAAAGCAGGGCGATCAGGGCGATGCCGATGAGCAAAACCACAGGGTGGTGGAGCACTTCCTTGCCGACGATCGACAAAATGTTGCCCTCATGGCCGAATTCTCCGAAAACGGTCCAAGTGGTGCGGCGGCCGGTGTATTGAAAATAGACCGCATCGGCCATATTGGCCACCACACACAAGCTGTTGGTCAGCACAAAGAGCCATTTGCAAACCAGTTGCCAAGCCGCCCGCTCTTTGTAGTGCAGGGGCAGCAGCATCAACAGGGCATAGAGCACATTGGTGTAGAGAATGGCTGAAGTGTCGAAGAAAAGCGTCCCCTTGATCACCCGCCACGTGTCGAGTTGGGCGAACCCCGGGGCGAAGGTGTCCCAGTTGGTCACCAAAAAGGCCAAGCGACAGAGCGCATAGACCACATACACCAGCAAGAGATTGAGAAAAAAGGCGGCAGGCATGGAGAGCGCGCCGAAGCGAAGTGTGATGCGTTTCATTTGTAGAGCGAAACAGATCTTGGGTCGGGCGAGAAAAACAGCGTTCTCGCGCGCGTACATTTATATATAGTGCGAAGGAAGGGAAAGGCACGGCCGAAAAGTTTCCGTTGCATGCGAAGCGAAGGAGGGCACGAACGGTTTAACTCGTCGAAGGCGGAGCATTTCATGAGCAAAGATAAAAAATGTTTGTAAGATGCCCCGACCTATTCCGCTTTTTTCTTAGTCCATGTGTCAGAAAAAGGACGTTTTGGCGCAAAGATCGGCAGTTTTGTCAGTTGTCAGCCGTTTGGACGTCATTCGGCAGCCATGTCAAACTCAGGAGTGCGAACGGCGATCGGCGAAAGGGGAGGGTAGTCAATCTTCACCGGGTATCCGGACTGCGTTTGTGCGCAGAGCGTGCAGAAACAGAGCGATTGGCTTACCGAAACCGGGTGTGAGCAGCGGACGAAGCGGTAGTTGGCGAAATCGCTTCCCCACTTTCTGCGTCTTCTGCCCCGTTTTCCGTAGAAAACCGGAGTGTTTCTGCAGAAAGCGGGGAGTTTTTCACCACTACTTTCCGACTGCGTTGTTCTTCTCTTCGATTATAGGGGTAATTGTTTGTACAATAGGTGATTCTCTGTTTGATTGTGTCTGCAATTTGTTTGAATCGACGATCCGCTTTGTGTGAGACAGACGAAAACGCGCGCAGACCAAACGGCTTTCGGGCATGTGCCAAAAAAAACTCCCTCTGCTTGAACAAGCAAAGGGAGTGTAGGCCGACAAGGTCGACGACTTTGTGAAATGGCGCTTACGCTTTGGCGTCGGGAGCACCGAAGGGCGTGGCCGTACGACCCACACCTTCCGTGGCAGCGGGCTGAGGCGTGCCGAGATCGATGGTGCCGAATTCATTTTCGTACTTCACCACGTTGTCTTGGAGGGCGAAGAGAAGACGCTTTGCGCTCTCGGGAGTGAGGATTTGGCGTGCATTGACACGAGCCTGGGGCAGACCGGGGAGAGCGGCGATGAAGTCGAGTACGAATTCCTGGGGGCTGTGGTTGATGATGGCCAGGTTGCTGTAAGTGCCGTTGGCGATTTCGGGCGTCAACTCGATCTGGAGCTGCTGACCCTGTTCTTTTTCGTTTGCCATGGGAGGGTAGTGTGTTATATTGATGAATGAATTTGTGCGTTTGTCCCGACCGTTGAAAAATGTCGTCGGTAGTGTGTCTGCAATAAGGGTGCCAAAAGTCATTTGTACCTCTCATTTGCGTTCTACATGAGCAAATGTAGCAAAACAAAATGGAATGTGCAAGAACGGAGCGCAGAAAACGCGCGCTAAATTTGGAGTTCTCTTGTTGAGCGCGTAAATTTGCACGTTAATAGATATATTGTCGTCCGACGATGATACGCTTATTCCGATTATGACGCACAAACGACTGTTGCTTTTCCTCTTCGCGTTGCTCGTTCTCTTGCCGGGACGGGCTCAATTCGTGGGGCCTTTGGCAGAGCGACCTGAATTCAAACGCAGCTGGGGTTTCACTTTTGGCGGAGGAGCCTACCACCCGATGTCTTACAGTCCCAATGCCTCATTGGTCACGGGCATGTTTGCTCTCGATCTCAAGCGCCAATTCACGCCTACGCTCGCGCTGGGGGTGGAAGGCAACTTGTTGTTGGCCAATCAAAACCTCCTGTTGAGTCGCAGTGCCCGAAGTCAAGTCTATGTTTATGGCGGAATCAATCTCGTAAACTTGTTTGTCACGCCGCCGGTTGAACCTCGCCGCGTTGAACTCGACGGTATTCTGTCGCTCGGTTGGGGACACAACTTCAAGGAAGAAGCGGCCAATCGCGATTTGGGAGCGAGTTATCTGGTGTCGAAGCTGGGATTGAACCTCAGTTGGTACCTCAATGCCGACCGCTCTTGGGCGCTGAATGTGCGTCCGGCCCTGTTCTACGACTTGCGCACGGAAAAAGAAAATTCGCAGATCGAATATAATATACATAGAGCCGCCATGATGGTGACCGTGGGCTTCACCTATCGCTGGACCGGCGGACGTCGTGCCCGCCGACACACCTATTTGCATGGTGTGGAAGAGGATGATGACGATGAAGATCTGGTGGTGAACGACACGGTGCGCACCATGTATATCTTCCCCCGCTTGGCTTCTCGCGGCCGTCGTTCGCGTTCGCGTACACTGCCCACGCCTTCGATGGCGCTCAACCCCGTGCAGCGAGCCGATTTGCAGCCGACCACGCGTGTGGTGTCCGGAGCTGAACTTCCGGGCAACTATCATGTCGACAGCACCGGACACATCGTGGCCGGTGATCGCGAATATGTGGTGCCGTTGCCCATAAGAACGGTGTCCAAGCCCAAACCGGCCGAAACGGTACGTCCCGCGGAGCCGGTGACCTACGGCGAGGAACACGAAACCGGCGCCCCGCTGGAACCTGGGAATGAGAATGTAATGTTGATTCCACTCTCACCTCAAGGCGCCAATACGCCCAAGAAAGTGACGGAACCGGCCAAGTCGACCGAGACGAAGACCGGAGCGACGGCGGCTTCATCGGCCGCTGCGGCACAAAATACTCCGTCAATCCGCGGCACCGAATCTTCATCGCCGGTGAAACACGCCACGCCGCAAATGCCCGACCGTGCTTCCGAGCGCCGTGTTCACGATCGTCCGGTGGTACAAACGCCGCGTCGTTCGGAAACGCACACGGTGGAGGTTCCCACTGTGCCCGCCATGGCACACGAAGAGCGGAAAGTGGTGGCGACCGGTCCCGATCGGCCGGTAGAGAAAACGGCTCGCGATCGCGAAGAAGGCGTCGCCACGACGGTGCAACGCCACGAAGCAGCTGTGCGACCGGAGAAAGCGCGTGAAACGTCCGGTCAACAACACGTGCGGCCCCTGCAGCCGCAGCATGAGCGGAAGAATGAGCCCCAAGTGGCGGTGACTCCGGTACCTATCGTTATCGAAACGCCTGATCCTGTCGCGCCGGTGCCCGAATTGCCGATCACCGGAAGCGAAACACCCGCTCCCACAGTACCCACGGCGCCGTCGGTTGACGAAACATCCCAACAACAAACCACTGCAGAACAAGGTACTCGCCGTGAATCCGGCAAGAAAGTGCGTGCAGAGGAGTTCGATGTCTACTTTGCAGCCGGCAGTGCATCCGTGAGTGGAGCACCGTTGGGCGAAGTGGCGCGTCTCGTGGCTTACTTGCGCCGCAATCCTTCGGCCAAGGTGAGTCTCGCGGGCTATGTCTCGGGTGGTGAACATCGCGCTTTGGCCCATCGGCGAGTTGAGGCCGTGCGCGCACTGCTCGTAGGCCGTTACGGCATCGATGCGCGCCGAGTGCGCACCGCGGCCTACGGAATCGCCTATTTCTCTGCTCTGCCATCCAAAAATCGGGTGGTGGTGGCGCACGCCGGCGAGTGAGTATGCTGTCCCGTCGGGACTTTATGCGTCTAAGAGTTGGTGGCACGAAAAAAAATGGCTACCTTTGCAGTCAAAATGGCGTAGTGTGTACTCACGCCTCCCTATTTCGCAATCAGAAATACAATATATAAACAATTAAAAATCACATCAAATGCCTACTATCCAACAACTTGTGCGCAAGGGACGTTCGGTGGCGGCCGACAAGTCCAAGTCTCCTGCACTGGACAACTGCCCTCAGCGTCGTGGCGTGTGCGTTCGTGTATATACCACCACGCCTAAGAAGCCTAACTCGGCAATGCGTAAAGTCGCCCGTGTGCGTCTGACTAACTCTAAGGAGGTGAACTCCTATATTCCCGGTGAAGGTCACAACCTTCAGGAACACAGCATCGTGCTGGTTCGTGGCGGTCGTGTGAAAGACCTCCCCGGTGTGCGTTATCACATCGTTCGCGGTACGCTTGATACCGCCGGCGTGGCCAACCGCACGCAGCGTCGTTCCAAATATGGTGCGAAGCGTCCCAAAGCGGCTAAGAAATAATTGACGCCAAGCCGTTAGAGAATGGAGAAAGAGTAATTGCAGAGCAATGAAGGCACTTCTGTCGCAGAAGTACACTTTCTTCTTCTCACTCCTCTTCTATATAAGAATAATGTTGGTTTGCATAAGGTTGAGTAAGCACGTTTTGTGCTGAAGACAGCATGCAGCCTCACACAAAACCAAATTTCCCATGCGTAAAGCAAAGCCTAAGAAGCGGTTGATCCTTCCCGATCCCGTTTACGGAGACCAGAAAGTTTCCAAGTTCGTAAATCACCTCATGTACGACGGTAAGAAAAACGTGAGCTACGAGATTTTCTATCACGCTCTCGAACTCGTCGGTGAGAAGATGCAAAGCGAAGAAAAGAGCGCCCTCGAGATCTGGAAGATCGCGCTGGACAAAATCACTCCGCAAGTCGAAGTAAAGTCGCGCCGTATCGGTGGTGCCACCTTCCAGGTGCCTACTGAAATCCGTCCCGACCGTAAGGAATCGGTTTCCATGAAGAACTTGATCAGCTTCGCTCGCAAGCGCGGTGGTAAAACCATGGCCGATAAACTTGCAGCTGAGATCATGGACGCTTACAACGAACAAGGTGGTGCCTTCAAACGTAAGGAAGATATGCACCGCATGGCTGAAGCAAACCGTGCTTTCGCGCACTTCCGCTTCTAATCCCCTCATAGCATAAGACTAAAATGGCAAAGCAAGACCTCCATTTGACGCGCAATATCGGTATCATGGCGCACATCGATGCCGGTAAGACCACTACCTCCGAGCGCATCCTGTTCTACACCGGTAAAACCCACAAGATCGGTGAGGTGCACGAAGGTGGCGCAACCATGGACTGGATGGAACAGGAGCAAGAACGCGGTATCACGATCACGTCTGCCGCAACAACTGCCTTCTGGACTTACAATGGTGTAAAATATAAGTTCAATCTCATCGACACTCCGGGTCACGTTGACTTCACGGCCGAGGTTGAACGCTCGCTTCGTGTCCTCGACGGTGCAGTAGCTACCTACTGTGCAGTGGGTGGCGTGGAGCCCCAGTCTGAAACCGTGTGGCGTCAGGCTGACAAATACAACGTTCCCCGTATCGGCTACGTAAATAAGATGGACCGTTCGGGCGCCAACTTCTTCGAAGTAGTACGCCAAATGAAGGATGTCCTCGGTGCAACGCCCTGCGTGATCTCTGTTCCTATCGGTGCAGAGGAGAACTTCAAAGGTATTGTGGACCTCATCAAGATGAAGGCTATCTTGTGGCACGACGAAACTATGGGAGCTGAATACGCCGCGGCCGAACCACACGCAGAACTCGTTGCAGAGTGCA
>CAJPJR010000022.1 GCA_905369775.1 Prevotellaceae bacterium UBA1746 | reverse complement strand
CCGAGTGGATCACGGCATAGGTTTTCCCTTCCAAAATGCCGTTGATGCGCAGCGTATCTTTGCTCAGTGACACACCGGCGATTTTCGAATCCGCCACATAAGCCGAGTATTTCCCGGTTCCGCCCGAAAGCAGGAGCATGCGTGTCGCTTGAGGCGAAACCTCGATCGAGTTGTCATTTTCCGCTCCCACTTGGATGGGTGTTTCGGTCGCTTGTTGCGTATCGTCGCAGCCTGTCAGCGCAAAAGCCAACGCTGCGAGCAGCAGAGTCATCAGTTGTTTCATCGTTTAGTCCACATTGAGTTGATAATCCAGTTCCCACTCCCGTCCGTCGCTTTCCACGACGAGGATGTGGAGGAAATGCTCCCCACTTTTCGTGAAAAGGAGTTGGCCGTCCGTGGGTTCCACCTGCTTATCGTCCACCCAATAGGTGATTTTCGCGTTCGCATCCGCCAGTTCTTTCCAGAAGAGCGGCAAGGCGCGCGGGCAGGTGCCGTTTTCGCGCACCTTATATAAATAAGGAATGCGGTTTTCGTCGTTTACGGCGTGTGTCAGTGGCTCCGTGGCGCCGGTGAGCGTGGCCGCTTTGGCCGAACGCGTATTGTTTTTCAGCGTCACCACCTCAATGTTGTAGGAAGTGCCGGGAGTGAGTTGCGTCACCACGAAGTTTGTTCCCGTTGTCGTGCCCACCGCTTTTCCGTTCACCTTCACTTCGTAGCTCACCTCCGGTTCTGCCGTCGGCAACCAGCTCAGTTCCAGTTCGCGCTGCTGCATTTTCGCTTTGAGGTTCTCGGGCGGTGCGAGTCGGTCGTCCGTCTTTCCGGCCGAAGTCTGCACCATTTCAATATCGTCGACCACGATGAAGCCCCCCTTCTCGTTAGCTTCACTGTCGTAGTTGAGATAAAAGCCCACACCCGCGCGGTCCGCGCCCGCCGGTGCGGTGAAGGTCAGCACTTTCTGCTGCCATTGGTCGGAGATGTTCGTGGCATAGTCCGCTTTGTTCTCGCGTGCGTCCTTTTTCAGGCGCGTGCCGCCGCGCAACCAGTCGACGGTCACGACCATGTTGGGCGCCATCTTCTGACCCTTGTACCAATAAGTCAATCGGTACTCAGCCCCTGCTTCCACTTTGAGGTGATAGGGGTTGAACTCCTTGTCGCGCGTGAAAAACGAGCCCCCGTTCGGATAGAGCTTGAGGGCAAATTTCCCCGAGTGTGCGTCGGTCACGCGCGTCGAGTAGAGCGATGCGTTGATATACCAGTAGAGCGGTTTCGCATACGGGTCGAAATCCCCCGAAGGCTTGTCGTTCTCATCGTCGTCACCCTCGTTTTCGTCGTCGTCCGCGTCCGCTTCCTCATGGTCGGCGCGAACGTGGTGGCGAGGTGCCGAAGCCGTCGCCGCATATTCTTCGAAACTGCCGTTGGGAATGATGTTTTGCCCCACTTGTGCGGCGAGTGCCGTGGGCAAGAGGGCCAGTAGCCCGAAAAGTAGGCGTGAGTAAGTTGAAGTCATCGTCGTTTGAGTCGTTATTTGCGGCGCACCACGTCCTCGATGCGGAGTCCGTAGCGTTGGCCAATGCTTTTTGCCGTCGCACGCAGCGATCCTGGCGTGTTTTCGTCGCCGAGCAGACGCTGTTTGTCCCAAAGCCCGTTGCCTGCAGTGAGTTGTGCGAGGAGTTGTGCCGTCTCGTCGTAAGTGAAGTGCGGTTGTCCGTCTGCTCTGCGGGTGAATTGCAGGGCATACACCGCTCCCAAGGCCTGAGACACAAAGGGCAGCGCATTTTGCACGTCCTCTTCAAGATTGGCCGTCGTGCGCTCACCCGCCAAAAGGTACATCGCATGCACAGCCACCACTTTCGAAAGTTCGCTTCGGATGATGCGCAGCGCTTCCCGCGCATCGTCATAGCGATATTCCGTCAGTGCCTGTCGTCCGCGGGCGAAAGCATTGTACAGCACGATGCGGGTGCCGCGCAACACCGGCAGTGCCGCGGTCTCGGCGTAGGGTTGCCAAAATTGGTAGTAGCCGTAAGCCAAATCCCAGTGGTGTTCGAGCGCCGTGTAGTTGCGTCCCGGCAGCAACACGCCGTTCTCGTGAGCGCTGCGCAGGGTCGTGTCGTTCAGCAAGCCCTCGTCGAGGTGTGTGTTGAGCACTTTGTCCAGATAGAGCGCACCGCGCACCATCTCGGGGAAGAGTTCGGCGACCACGACGCCGCGTTCGTCGGCAAAGGCCACGTTCACGTCGCCGATGTGCGCCCCCACGAAACCCGAGGTGCCCATCGTGGCGCGGCGGTTGCGCGTCAGGCTCGGCGAAGGTTGCCCCAGTCCGCTCAGGCGCGCCGTGGCCGAGAAAATCTCCTCCAAATCGCGCAACACCTTTGCGCTGTCGTTGCGGTGAAGTGCCGAAGCGGCGATGGCCTTTCGCGGGGCAAGTCCGAATTCGCCCTCGTCGAAGTATTGTTGCACGCGTTGGCGATTCGCGGCATACATCACATTGGCACCGCGCAAATAGCTTTCATAGATGTGGTCGAGCGGTTCGCTCAGCAGGTTGCACTCCAAATAGTCGACACTGCTCGTGCCGTTGCGCTTGAAGGCGTAGCTCGGATCGGGATAAGGCGGCAGCACATAGGCCGACTCCACCGTTTCGCCTTCGCGGCTGTCGCAGGCCGTGAGCATCGGCGCACAGCAAATGGCCGCCAGGGCGATGGGAAAGAATATTCTCATGAGCGATTGACGAATTTAGGGGAGAATGATGTAGGCACAATAGGGGTGTTTGATCTTGTCGATGCCCTCTTCGTTTTGAAACTCGTGGGCAGTGAGTGGTTTCACCACGGTGAATCCGTCGGTCGACACGGCCGAAATGGTGGCTTTCACCGACGAACCGCGCGGTCCCACGCCGTTCACGCACAGATACATCGGATGTCCCGATCGCGCCTCGAACGTCACGGTGTGCGCTTGTCCGTTTTTGAGCAAAGTCTGTGCGGTGCTGTCGCGGCGGTTGGAAGTGAGCGTTTGCAATCGGCGTGCGGCGTCGACGTAGCGCACCACATAGCGCGACTGAATCTCGGTGTCGGCCACCGCAGCGCCCAAGATGTCAACTTCGCCGAACGAACACGTCAGCGTAACGCGGTAGGTGCGCACATCGCGGTCGATGTTCACCCCCGGATACACGAAAGCGCTCACCGGCGCATCGGGATCGCCGAGTCGCACGTCCTGGTCTTCGTAGGAAATGCGTGGGCGTTCCGGCCCGGTGAAGGGAAAGAGCCGGTCATAGTCCTCGCGCGGCGCGTCGTCATACGTGCGCGTGCAGCTCATCGCCAGGAAAACAAGTGCACCTATATATAATGTGTAGTGGCGTCTCATATAGAAGAAGTGGAAAGAGAGGAAACAGGGCAAACGGCAGCCGATCAGTGCGCGCCCTCGTCGTAGATTTCGGCTTTGATGCCCGTGCTGATGCCTTCGGGGTGCAGGTGTTTGCTCACATAGCGCGTGCTGCGCAGCAAGGTGTCGTAGACCTGCACGAGTTCCGCCTCGAAGCGGTTGCCTTTGCGCTCGAAATCATAGAACTGTTTCGCCGCGTCGAAGCGCAGCCCCGCGCGGAAGGTCAGTCCCTGTTCGGTGCCGGTGTAGCCCGAACCCAGGCCGGTGATTTCCTTAGGCGGATAGTCGGGAATGGGATTGCGCTTGCGGGCGAAGACAAACAGGTAGTAGCGCTTCTCCTTGATCTCGCGGAGCAGCGATTGGTTGGTTTCCACCGGCCGTTTCACGAAATAGTCGCTCCGGAAGAAGGTGCGTCCGCCGCGATAGATGCGCAGTTGCGGATTGACCATGCCTTCGAAGGCCAGCCGGTTGTCCACCGCTTTTTGCACCACCCCCGTCGTTTCGTCGGGACCGGAGAGTCGCGTCATGCGGATGTATTCTCGCGCCGGCAACAAGTGATTGGCCGACCGAAACATGAGGTTGCCGTCGGGATCTTTCCCCATGTAGAGCCAATCCGATGCCCCTTCAAATCGGTCGTTGGCCAGGCGGTGCACATAAGTGTAGGTGGCGAAACTCAACTGCGCGAAGCTGTTGCGATTCACGGTGTATTGGCTCACGATGGGGCGGGCTGCCGTTTCTTCGTCGAAGTCGGCGCGCGTTTCCACCGTGTTGTCGTCGGCAAAACGCATCGTGAAACAATGGCCGCCGTAGCCGTAACTGCCGCGCAAAGCCGTTTGGTTGATGGCTTCGTCTGGGTTGCTGTAGAGGAGCGAGTCGGTTTTCGGAAAATAGACCACGCGCCAACCGTAGGGCGCGGCGATGAGTTCGCGGCGCAAGTCCTCGACGGCGTTTTGGCTGCGCTGTGTCGGCGTTTGGTCGAAAGTGGTCTGCTCATTGCTGCAGGCGGTGAGCGCATGCGTGCCGACCAAGAGCGCAAGGGCGAGCACCGCGAGGCCGAGACCGCGCAATCGGGGCCGGCGCAGCGGGCGGAGGGGGAGAAAAGAGGACTTAGTCATGTGACCGGTGTTGTTGTACGTATGAATGTAGGCGACGCACCGTCTTGGCTTGCAGGCGCCGCAAGTCGAGGTTCCACACCTGGCGCACGTATTGGTCCACCAGTTCCTGTTTGGCGGTGAGTTCGCGATAGGCCTGTTTGGCTTCCTCGGCATAGCGCGCGTTGACTTCCGGATCGATGTCCGTGTCGGGCGTTGCCGCCTCGGTCAGTGCAGCCTGCACTTGGGCCGGTGTAGCACAAAGTGTGGCACTGAGCATTTCGGCAAAGTCGTCTTCGGCAGAAATCATGCCGTGCATCGTCAGGCAACCGCGCTTGTTGGCCCAGCTGTCGAGGCCGAATTGTTGTTGCGGTGTGGTGGTGTAGCTCCAGGGCGCCACGAGGGCAGCCGTGGTGTGCGTGTAACGTTGTGCGCTGATGCGCCCGAAAGCGTCACGATCGTAGGGCAACACGGCCGTGAGATGCTTGCAGAGTTGGTGCAACCCGCTGCGTGCCAGTGCATAGACCTGACCTTCGTCGCCGGGTGAGAAGGCATTGACGTTGAAGAGCGCCATTTCGGCGGTCGAACCAGCTGAAGGCAGATACAAACGCGCCATGCCGTTTTCGTCGCGAAACGCTCCGCCGTAGAGTTGCAGGCGCAGCGGCGCGCGGCCGAGCAAGAGATTGGGGCGATCGAGCCCGTCGGCAGCAAAACTTTCGAGACAGAGGCGGCGAAAGGCTTCGAGCACCGGGCGCACCTGTTCGAGGCGTGGCGGATAGATGCGGTCGGTCGTGGCGCCGGCGTGATTTTCCTGCCGATAGATCACTTCGATGCCATAGGGGCGTGTGATGCTATCGCGAATCCAGCGGTCCAACTCGCTGTCGCTGCGGTGTTCGCTGCCGGCGTCCACCACGCTGTGGGGCGAAAGTCGTTCGTCACTGCAACCGCTCAGCGCAGCGGCGACGAGCAAGAGGAAACATGCGGCATTCAATCCGCGAGGGGAGAGAGAGAACATGGGCGATTAGCGTTGAGGAGCATTGCGCTCGCGAGGATTTGGACGGAGACCGCGCTCGATGGCCTGCGTGGGGATTTGTAGGAGTTTGCGCGGATCTTCCTTTTCGAGCGGGAAGTAGTAGCGACTCTTCGAACTGCGCCGCACACTGAGGTGGAAGCGGCGGATGTCGAACCAACGAAGTCCTTCCTGGAAGAACTCTTTGCGGCGGAAGTCGAGAATGGTTTTGACGAGCGCGAGCTGTTTGAGCGTCAGTCCGTAGGTGGGCGAAATGACGTTGTAGTTGGCGCGGTCGGTTGTGGTGTAGACGCTGCGCTCCACGGCCGGCATGAAACCGAACTTCCCCTGCAAGTATTCGCTCAGGTCGTCGATGGCGCGGTTGTAGTCCTTGCGCATGGCGTGCGCCTCCATGCGGTTGAGCAACACCTCGTCGACCGTGAGCAGCACGTTGGTGACATAGAGTTCGCGGGGCTTCGACCCCGTGCTCTCGCTGCTCGAGATTTCGTCGAATTTCGCCATGTAGAAGCCTTCTTTCACCGGCGAGGGCGAGGAAGTGAAGAGGTAGTGACCGACGAAGTTCATCTTTTCGTAGTCGCCGCCGCCTTCGATGCCCTTCTTGGCAAACACCGCGTCGACAATGTTCCAAGTGGCGCCGAACTTCTCGGTGGGTGCGGTGCGCGCCAGTCGCGATTCGGTGGTGGTGAGGAGCAGATTGGCCGGTTCGTCCGTGGCATTGTAGAGGCGGTGGAGGCCGGGATGATCAAACTCGAGGGCATCGGCATATTTGTTCCAGCGGCGCAGATTTTTCTTCGCATCGCCGCCCAGCACATAGTCGGCATAGGCCACCACTTGGTCCCAATCGCCCTTGAAGAGGTAGAAGCGCGTGGCAAAGGCGTAGGCGGCGCGCTTGTTGAAGTGGAACTTTGGGTGCGCATAGTAGTGATCATCCACCAAACTGATGCCGCGTTTCAAGTCGGCCTGGATTTTGTCGTAGACTTCGTCGACGGTGCCGCGCCGATAGTCCACGATGGCGTGCTTCTCGGGCTGCTCCACATAGGGGATGCCGGGGCTTTGCGGATCGTTGCCGTAGGGTGCCGCCCAAATGTTGACGAGCATGAAGTGGAGATAGGCACGGAGCAGGAAGGCCTCGCCGTAGAGGGCTTTGACGCGCGGCGTTTTGGGATAGCGCGCCAGCAGCTCGAGCGCCTTGTTGGCCTGGGCGATGCCTTTGTAGCAGGCATTCCAATAGTTGAGGGGCGTGTCGAGGTCGTCTTGGTCGTAGTCCTCCCAAAAGTACATGGCCTCGTTGAGCTGCGTGTGCTGTCCGTTGGGTCGCTCGGCCACATTGTCCGTGCGCGGCTCGAGAAAGGGAATGTAGGAGGCCTCCGGATAGGCGCCGGTGAGGAGTTCGGCGATTTTGGCTTCGGAGTCGATGCGCACATTCAGCTCCGAATCGGGACTCACGTCGAGGAAGTCGTTGCACGCCGTGAAGCAGGTGGCACTGCAAAGGGCGAGGGCGAGCACCAAGCTCCCGTGTCGGAGGCGAACGAAGGGGGAGGGCAGGGCGCAGAGGGCGTCGGCCGGAGAAAACTCCGCGCCTTTGGCGCAAAACCTTCGCGTTATGGAGCGAAACAAGGGCGTTTTTTTCGGAAACATGGGGTTAAAATCCGAGATTGAGGGTGAGCGTGATTTGTCGTGGCGTGGGAAGTGCCACACCTCCCGAGCGATAGTATTCGGGATCCTGGCCGTGCAAACGCTTGTCGGCGTAGAGGAGCAGCGGGTTGGTGACGTTGAGGCGTAGAGAGGCCGAGGAAAGGGGCAGGCGCTTGAGGTGAGCGGACGAAAGCGTGTAGGCCACGGCCACATTCTTCAGGCGCACGAAACTGCCGTCGGCCACCATCTGTTGCGAATAGTTGTAGGTGTTGTAGGCGCGCTCGATGTTTTCGCGTCCCACCTTGTCGATGAGTGCCTGCGAGGGGAGGGTGGGCACGTCGGTGCGCAGTTCGTCGCCGGGGTTGAGCCAACGGTCGACGTAACGCTTGGAGAAGACGTTGAGGTCGGCGAAGGCCGGGTCGAAAGTGGGGTTGAGGCGCAATTTGTTGCCCGCCTGCATGGTCACGAAGAACGAGAATTCCCACGGCCCGAGGTGGAACACGTTGGAGAGGCCGCCGGTGTAGCGCGGTTCCACGGGGCCGTGATAGATGAGATAGGTCTTGGCGTACTGCGTGTCGAGGAAATCGGCGCCCGCAATGTGGGCATAGTCACCTGCCCCGAGGGGATAGCGGCCAAAGTCGAAGGTGGGCAAACCATTCACGTCCAAACCGTCGAAATTGTAGGAGAAAAGCGAGCCGCGCGGGAAACCTACGACATTGCCCCGCCCGCGTCCGGCCACCATGTCGAGGGCGGTGGGCGTGTTGAGGAGGCGCGTCACCTTTTGATCCATGGCGCTGAGCGTAAGCGTGGTGCTCCACGAGAAGCGCTCGGTCTTGATGTTGAGTGTGCTGACGCCAATTTCGGCGCCCACGGTGCGCAGATCGCCGAAGTTGGCGTATTTGTAATACTGTCCGCCCACTCCCGACGTGAGGATGCGGTCAATGAGGTCGTAGCTGTTGCGTCGGTAAAGATCCACGGTGGCGCTGACCCGATTGTTCCACAGGCCCAGCTCCAAGCCTACATTCCACTCGTACATCTTCTCCCAGGTGAGATCGCGGTTCTCGAGATGGCGGATGTCAATCTTGTTTTCTCGGTCGCCGAGGCGGTGTCTTTGCACAATGCCGCTTTGGTAGACCGCAGAAGCGTTGACGGCCTCTTCATTCATCTTGGCTGTGAGCCCATAGCTGAGGCGTACGGCGAGTTTCGAGACGTTGCGAAACGGACGCATGAAGGTTTCGCGGTCGATGTTCCATTTCGCACCGAGATTCCAGGTGGGCAACCACAGCGTGCCGGCTTCGCGTCCTGCGGTGTTGGCACTTTCGTAGTTGAGCACGGCGTTCACGACGTAACGACCCGCAAATCCGTAGGTGCCGTTGAGCGAAAACGTGAGCCCGCGGTCGTTGCGCTCACGCAAAGCGAAGTAGTTGTTGTTCTCTTCGGCGAGCTTGCGGAAAATGAGCGGGCTGGTGTAGACCTGATTGCCGCGATCATATTGTATGCCGTAGCCGGTGAAGGGCGTGTTGGTGCGGTGGGCGGTGCGCAACTCGGCGAAGGCGAAGGCTTTGAAGTCGTGTTCGCCGCGCCGGAAGTCGTAGTCGGCGGCCAAACGCGCGAGCCAACTGCTGAGCGAGGCCTCGTTGTTGTCGAGCAATCCGCCTTGGGGTATGCCGATTTGGGGCTGTTGGTCGGGATGATCCTTGTCGTGTACCAAATAGACGTTCTCTTTGGCCACAAGCGGGGTTTCGTTGGCACGAAAGGCTTGGACGAGATTGCTGTTCTCGGTGACTTTGTGCGTAGAGGAGGTGTGCGCACGCCGCGCGGCCACAAGGGCTTTGAGCGAAAGGCCTTCGCGCAACTGATAGGTGGCTTCGCCCTGCAGTTTGAAGTCGATCACCTCAAGATCCAAGGTGTTGTTGGCATACTCGTTGAGGATATTGAAGGGCGCCCAGTTGTTGCGGTAGAAGGAAAGTCGGCCGTTTGCGTCGTAAGGCGAGAGCGTGCGGCTCGTTCCCAGGGCATACGAGAAGGGATTGAGGTCAAAATCGCGCTCAAATACGCCCTGTGCATGGTTTTTGCGCTGCGGCAAGGTGCCGGGTGCGGACTGTGAGCGCAAACTGCCCTGTGCGGTGAGCGTAGTCGTGAGGCGCGGCGAGACAAAGAAGGTGTTTTTGAGATGGGCCGTGAGGCGATCGACCTTTTCGGGGAGCGTCCAGCCGCCATCGTGGAGAAAACCGACCGAAGCGTAGGTGGCGGTGTTTTTACCCCCCCCCGACAGCGACAATGTGTGCTGGGTCGTGGGCGAAAGTGTGAAGAGCAGATCAAACCAGTCGGTGTTGGCATATTCTGCGCGGCGCAAAAAGTCGCGGCGTGCCGCGTCGGTGTTCTCCAGCCCGAAGGTGCCGGTCGACGGGTCGTAGGTGTTGGCCTCTTTATAGTATTGGTGGAACACGCCTCCCCGTCGGCCGTAGAGCGCACTCCCGGCGTTGAAATATCCCTTGTCCTCCATCTCGCGATACAGGGACATGGTCTCTTGCGAATTGAGCAAATCGAAATCGGCATACCGAGGTTTGAGGCGAATCGTGTTCTCTGTGCTGTAATTCACGGAGAGCGGCGTGTCGCGGCGGCCGTTTTTGGTCGTGATGACGATGACGCCGTTCAGCGCACGGGCGCCGTAGACGGAAGTCGCGCTGGCATCTTTCAAAACTTGGATGTCTTGGATGTCAGACGGGTTCAAACCGGCGATGGCTGAGCCGACGAGCGTGACGGCATCCCCGGAAGCGAGCTGATCGAGGGAGAGATGCACGAGATCTTCGTACACCGCGCCGTCAATCACCCAAAGCGGTTGCACATTCCCCAGGATCGACGCGCCGCCACGGATGTTAATGCGCGGCGCGGCACCGAATGTGCCTGAAATGTTTTGGATGTTGAGGCCGGGGACGCGGCCTTCGAGCATGCGGCTCACGTCGTTGAGGCCTTCGAGGCGCACATCACTCATTTTCACGGCCGATGCCGCGCCGGTATAGATGCGGTTTTTCACCTTTTGATAGCCGGTCACCACCACTTCGTCGAGGCTGTGTGTGTCTTCTTCGAGGCGAATGTGCAGCGAGTCCGTGCCGGCGATGCGCACACGGCGGGTGAGCATGCCCAGGTGGGAGACGAGCAGCGTTTTGCCCACGGGGCGTGCCGAAATCCGGAGGGAAAATCGCCCTTCGTCGTCGGTAAGGGTGTGTAGCGGGGAATTGACGAGTTGCACATGGGCGCCGGCCAACGGAAGCCCGCTCATGTCGGTCACAATTCCCGACACCGCGGCCGCCGTCTGGGCGGTGGCCGTGCTCACCCCCCAAGTTGCGCAGCAAATTAGGGAACAAACGGCCGAAAGTGGGAAGGTAGAAGTCAGTTGAGGCATGATGTTTGGGCTTACCAGTTCAAGATGGCTCCGCAATAGAGCCCGAAAGGATGACCGACACGCAGACCCGCCGGGTGACGCGAGGCGAGATAGCGCGCATTGGTGAGGTTGATGGCGTTCAAAGTGAGCGTCACGCGGCGATTGAGGCGGGCTTTGGCCGAAGCGTCGACGATGAAATGCGAGGGAATGGTCTCACTTTTGGGCATGGCCCCCTGTCCCGGCACGGTACGCATGGCTCCGTTGTAGCGCAGCCCCACGTTGAGTTCCCAACCACGGTATTCCGCACCGATTTGTGCGTTGGCCGCGTGCCGGAAGATGTAGGGAATTTCGTCGCCCACGTGGACTTCGCCCCACGCTGCGCTCGAAAACGCATTGAGCATCTCGGTGTGCGTGAAAGTATAGGTGAGTTGGAGCGGAAAGTTCACGCGGCCGATGTGCGGTTGGGCTTGGGCCAGCAGTTCCACGCCGCCCACGCGCGCCTTGCCCACGTTGAATTGCTCCAAGGTGCCTTGTCCGCCGCCGGCAAGGAGGTCGCTGCCGAGCATGTTGCGGTAGGCGTTGAAGAAACCGATGGCTTCGACTTTCAAGAAGCGCGAATTCCATCGAGCACCGCCTTCGAAGTTGGTGCTGTTCTCGGCTTTCTGATAGAGGGTGGCACTCGGCGGCGCAAAACCGCGGTGCACGCCGCCCAAAAGGGAGAGTTGCGGCGTGAGCTTCACGTTGAATCCCAAACCCGGCAGCCATGCGCGGGCGTGGTTGGGCGTTTCGATGCGAATCTTCCCGCTGCGTCGCGGATCGGCCGCGGTGAAGTCGCGTTTCAAGAGACTCACGTCCTCATAGCGCGCGCCGGCAGTGAACGTCCACGCGCCTTTCGCCCATTTGGTCAGCATATAACCCGACCAAGCGTGGGCTTCCGTGATGCGGTTGGCGTTGCTGCCCGGTAACCCCGGGAGAAAGAACTGCATGCGCCCGTTGTGCATGGCGTAGCCGTCGTCTTGTTGGAAACGGTCCTCGTCGTCGACGTGATAGCGTAGGCCAATTTCGGCGGTGAGCCAACCTCCGAGCACGTCGCCCCGCCATTCGCCTTTGCTCTGGATGCCTCGGGAATGATAGACGCGATGGTTGGCGCGGAGCATCAGCGCTTCGCCGGAGAAATCGCGAGCGCCGGTGAGAATGTCGAAATATGCGCGATTCACCTCGGGGTCTGCCAGCACGTCGGCAATGGTTCTGCGCTCGGCCTTCGTCACTCCGTCGCGCACTTCGTTGAGTTT
This sequence comes from Prevotellaceae bacterium UBA1746, assembly GCA_905369775.1. Taxonomy (GTDB): domain Bacteria; phylum Bacteroidota; class Bacteroidia; order Bacteroidales; family Bacteroidaceae; genus Alloprevotella. Next base: position 19,627 of record CAJPJR010000022.1, on the reverse strand, counting down.
ATACCAGTTGCGAAAGAAGTAATGATAGTAAGCCTGGGTGGTGATGTTCCAACGATAGCCTCCGTTCATCACGTGGGTGGCGGCCCACTGCCAATGGCGCGTGACCAGGCGGTCGCGCTGCGCACCGGCATAGCGAAAGTAAGGATTGCGGGCAAAATCATCTTCGGAGAGTCCGAGATAGGTCTCGTCGGAATGCTCGTCGGCATAGCCCGCTTTGAGTTCCAAGCGCTGGTTGATGCCGGAGTCGAAGGCGGTTTTCACCATGAACTTGCCCGAAACGTCGTTGCGTCGGAAGCCTTCGCGTTCGTCGGGGCTGCCTTTGCGGAAACCCTTCGAACGATAGTGCAGATATTCGAGCACAAAACCCGTGTGCTTCCAACTGTTGCCCACCATGGCGTAGGACTTGAACGTGTCGAAGCTACCGTAGGACGTGTTGAGGCGGGCCGTGAAGCGATTCGGCACTGCAGTGGAAACCAAGTTCACCGCACCGCCCGTGGTGAAGGGGCCATATTGCACTTGGCTGCTGCCTTTGAGCACCTCCACGGCTTGCATGCGGGCCATGTTGGGGAAGTAGTATGCGGCCGGTGCGGCGTAGGGCGCGGGCGCAATGAGCATTCCGTCTTCCATGAGGGAGATGCGCTCGCTGCGCTCGGCTTTTGTGCCGCGCAAACTGATGTTGGGACGCAAACCGAATCCGTCTTCTTCGTAGACATTGACGCCCGGCACGCTTTTGAGCAGGCGATTGATGTCGGTGTAGCCCATGCGCTGTATTTCCTGCGGCGAGATGTAGTAGGCCGACCCCGTGCGGTTGCGGGCTTCAAACTTACTGCCGAGCATTTGTCCGGTGCTGACGACCACTTCCGCGACTTTGATGTCTCGGCGCGTGGAGTCTTTGCCGGTGGAATCGGGGGGCGTGAGGACAGTTTCCGCAGGAGCATGCTGCAGATGGGCTGCAGTCGCACACAAAGGCACGAGCCCCGGGAGAAGGAGTCCGAAAAAGTAGGTATCTCGCATAGGAAAAGGGTGCGCACAGCGCACTTCATTGCATATTTACAGAGAGAAGTTTTTGAATTGCGAAATTAAATACATTATCGTGCGCGGGCAATCACTACATGTGGGTATTCTTGATTTTGAATTTCGAGATCGTTATGACATGTTGGTCGTGGAAAATACTTTGTTGTGAAATTGATGAGAAAGAATGTAGGAATGTGAATGGAATATGCCCGCCCATATTTTGCCGACGGACGGAAAAAGTGAGAGAGCAGCGGAGTTTATGCATAAAATCGAGACTCGATGTTCCCTTGCATCGGGTAATTCGGTAAACACCCGGGGATGCGTCGCGCATCCGTGTAGGAAAAGGCGGTAAACTGTGGAGTAAGCAGGAAAAGCCCCCGTGTTTTCTCCGATAGCTCCGTGTTTTTCGGAATTATCGGGCGGCTTTTTTGAGAAACGTCCCTTTGTACGGCCGGAGGACGGGCAACGCAGGGCGGAAGTCGGAAAAAAGAGGAAAACCTGCGCAGGCTGCGCGACGAACTGCCCCGGTGCATCTGAACAAACCCGCAGGGAAGGACAAGAAAAAAGCAAAGCCTGCGCAGTGGCAGGCTTTGCTTTGAAAAAGAAGAGGGGAGTTGCTCGATCGAGATCCGAGGGCGCGCACGGCTGACGCAGCTGTGCCGTTTCAAAACGGGCGCAGGGAGGTTCGACCCGGGCGTGTGAGGGCACCGAATGTGGGAGACGCCGGGCAACAAGGGATGTTGCTGCGCAGACCGACCGAGAAACTAAAAAATGAGGGGAGGGCGGCGCGACTATTTGCCTGACGCCCAACGGAATCGGGAACAGAGCACTTCGCCTACCTTGTAGACATAGCGCAGACAAAGGAGGGGGAAGGCTGAAAACACGTGGTGGCGGTGCAAAGCCCGGCGGTGGTCGCGGAGAATGGCCAAGTGACTACGCCAACCTGAGGTGGAGAGGCCGCCGGTGCGCATGGTCACAAAATCGGCCGGCACGTAGACTGTGCGAATCTTGTGGACAAAGATGAGGCGCAGCAGTAGTTCGAAGTCGGCCGCCACTTTGTAGTTGAGATCGAAGGTGCCAAATTGGGTGTAGCACGCGCGACGACAATAGAAAGAGGGATGAGCCGGCATGAAACCGAGGCGCATCATCCACGGACGGAAGGGGCGCGAACTGTAGTAGCGCGTCATCGTTTGTAGATCGCCGGGGGCAACATAGTGCACATCGCCATAGCAAGCGTCGATCTGCGGGTCGGCAAGCGCATCGGCCACGCGAGCGAGGACGTGGGTGTCGGTATAGAAATCGTCGCTGTTGAGAATGCCCACCACCTCGCCCGTGGCGCGGCTAATGCCTTTGTTCATGGCGTCGTAGAGTCCGCGGTCGGGTTCGCTGAACCAGCGGAGGCGCTCGCCGAATCGGGGGGCAAATTCGCGAATGATGTCGGCTGTGTTGTCGGTTGATCCGCCGTCGGCCACGATAAGCTCGAAGTCGGTGTGCGTTTGAGCCAGGAGAGAGCGGAGGGTGTCGGAGAGGGTGGCGCCACTGTTGAAAGTAGCGGTGACAATGGAGATTTTCATGGGCGCGGTGCGGGAGCGTTACGCCGACAGAGGCGAGCGATGAGCGGGAAGAGGACGTCGAGGCGGAATTTGATCTTTGCGCGGAGCGAATAGGGGCTCTTTCGTGCTGTGCACGAGGCGTTGTCTCCGTGACGGCGGAAGAGGATGAGCGGTTCGTGGAGAAATTCGACGCGACCGGTGAAGGCCGCCACGTTGCCAATCCAGATGTCGTGCATCGGCGTGCAGGTGGGGAAGGGAAGTGCGCGTCGGAGCACGCGGCGTGTGAAGGCCATGCAGCAACCGAGGTAGAAATTGCGCACTAGCAGGTTGTACCACCGACTTTCGTGCAGCTGTACGTGCGCGAAGAAGGAGGGGGCGGTGACGTGCAGCGCTTGATCGGTGACGCGGCAGTCGCTCACCACGCAATCTGCTCCGCCTTTCAGCGCAGCAAGCATGCGTTGCACTTTGCCCTCGAGCCAAACGTCGTCTTGGTCGGAGAGAAAAATGTACTCGCCCCGTGCTTGTCGGAGCGCATGTTCGAAATTGTCGATGGGAGATCCGGTTTGCGGCCCCGGAACAATGTGTATAATGGGATTGTCGAAGGCGCGCACCACGTCCAACGTCCCGTCGGTGGAGCCGTCGTCGGAAAGGATGACTTCGTCGTCGGGACCTAATTGCGAGAGGATGGAACTCAATTGCTCGTGGAGTGTGGCGGCACCGTTGTAGGTGGCAATGCAGACAGAGATCATGGGGTGAAAGGGGAAGTGCGGTCGTACCGCTTGAGCGAAACGTGCGAGGAGGTTCGCATAAGAGACAAAATGACTTGTAGAAGCAGGGACATTGCTGCGAAGTTAATAACTTTTGAGAGCGTATGCAAGCACGGGACGTGATTTTGTCGGCACGATCGTGAAGCGTGCCCGGGTTATGAGCATGGACAGCCCTATGAAGGAGGCTGGAAGCGAAGAGTAGCGGAGCTGCAAGCGAAAGTACAAGGAAAGTTGTGAAGCTGTGATGGAAAGCTGGAAGAAAATGACTATTTTTGCATCTGTCCGTGGCCTTCGCTTCCTTGGGAGCAAGGTGAAGCGTGACTTGATATTTCTGATCTCCCAATAGTCTTACGTATGTCCCAGCAAATGCCCCGCGTGGAAGTCTTAATGTCTACTTACAACGCCATGAAGTTCGGCACTGAGCAGTTGAAGTCGATTCTGAATCAGGAAGGAGTCGAAGTACAGTTGCGTGTGCGTGATGACGGGTCGACCGATGGAACGCAGACTTGGCTTGAGTCGGAAGCGGAAAAAGGTCATTTGGTGTGGGAACAGGGGGAGAACTTGAAGCCGGCACGGAGTTTCATGGAGTTGTTGGCCAAAGCTGACGAGGATGTGGCTTACTATGCATTTGCAGACCAAGATGATATTTGGTTGGCAGACAAACTTCGGACAGCGGTTGCCCAATTGGACGACAATGGGCCGGCACTCTATTTTTCGCGCACGCAACCGGTCGACGAGCGTCTGGAACTTTTGCCCGCATCTAGCTTCACACCACGCCTAACTTTCGGCGAAGCACTCATGTGTCATTTGGCTACCGGCCACACCATGGTGATGAATGCAGCGCTGCGGCGCTTAATTCTGCAATATCGCCCAGATTTTATGCCGATGCATGACATGTGGATTTATTTGGTGGCGCAGGCTGTGAGAGCAAAGGTCTATTATGATGCGATCTCTCATGTGCATTATCGTCAACACGCGGATAATGTGTTGGGGGCGCGCGAATCGAGCTTTGCGCGATGGCGCCGTCGCTGGGCCGAATGGCGTGAGGGACGACAAGAGTTTTCGAGATTGGCGGACGAAGTGCGTAAGGGGTATTTCGAGAGGATGCCTGAAAACAACCGACGTCTCCTTACTCTGTTCCTTGAAGCGAAGCATAGTTGTTCGGCGCGGTTGCGTTTGCTGTGTTCGCCGGCTTTTCACAGCGGAAACCGAGGTAGAAATTTGCGATTTCTGTTGACCGTGTTGTCCAATACGTATTAACCGGCCACAGAAAGATCAGGGGAATATATGAACAGTGGGCACCGTGATTATTCACGATGCCCACTGTTCGTCTGTAAAGGGGATAATGGAGTTCAGCGCACGGTCATGTCAAGTTCTCTGTCGTCGATACGACGAAGAATGTCGGCAGCTGTGCCGGAGAAGGGACCGAAATGCTCGAGTTTGAGGGTACTCATGGCCGCAGCAAAGCACCCCGCTTCGCGATAGCCCGCACCGTGAGCCCGTTTGTAGAGATAGCCTGTCATATAAGTGTCGCCGCAGCCGGTGGCGTCGGCCAGTTGTAGCGGAGGGTAGGCACGGATTTCCACCAGTTTGCCTTCGGCGTAGATAAAAGAGCCGAGACTGCCTTCGGTGATGACGACTTCGTTCACTCCCCACCCATTCAAGCGGCGTGCGGCGGCAAGAACCTCAGTTTCGCCGGTGAGAACGTGCATCTCGTGCTCGTTGACTTTGAGTATGTCGACGTATTTCAGGCAAGCCGTCTTCTCTTTCCAATCACAGGCCAGCACTTGGGTGTTTTCGACGCGTCGCAAAAAACCTTGCACATCGAGCGATACGATGCCTTTGGTGGAAAGGTAGCGAATGAGATCGGGGTCAAAATCGTCGGCGAGAAGGCTGCCGAGGTGAAAAATGTCGGCGTGCACGTCGCAAAGGTGCTCCACTTTGAACGGATCGGCCTTGGCCAAGACACGCTGTGTGCGATGGTCAGAGTTTTCTCCGTAGGCATTTTCGAAAATAACCGTGGAACTGCCCGGGATGAGTTTCACTTCCGTACCGATCGCGCGGAGTTCGTCGATGACTTTGTAGTCGTCTTCGCCGACCGACGTGACCAAACTGAATGCCGGGTTCGGGAGACGGGCAATGCCGTGCGCAAAATAATAGGCCGTTCCTCCACTCAGGTGATCGGTGTGTCGCGGTGTGATGATTTTGTCGTGGGTGATGTGCCCGACGCAGCAGATTTTTTTCATGCACGAACGAGTTGTAGGAATTCGTCACGCAACTCGGGGCGTTCAAATTCTCCGCAATGCGCAGTGGTGACGGTGAGCGAGCATTGTTTTTCCACTCCGCGCATTTGCATGCACATGTGGTGTGCCTCGACCATCACCATAACGCCGCGCGGGTTGAGGGCTTCGCGAATAGCCTCACGGATTTGGTGAGTGAGACGTTCCTGCACCTGGAGACGATGGGAGAAGATGTCGACGACACGCGGGATTTTCGAGAGACCGCAAATGAATCCGTCGGGCAAATACGCCACGTGCACTTTCCCATAGAAGGGCAGCATGTGGTGCTCGCAGAGACTGTGGAATTCGATATCGCGCACCAAGACCATCTGACGTTGCTCTTCCGTGAATTTCGCGCTGTTGAGCACGGCGATCGGATCCTGATCTGCACCCGCCGTTAGGGTCGTCATGGCTTTCGCCACACGAAGCGGTGTCTTGAGAAGTCCTTCTCGCTGAGGATCTTCTCCGAGCAGTGAGAGGATTTCGTGGTAATGGTGAGCGAGACAGTCAAAGCGTTCTTGTTCAGTCATTGTGGTGAAGTTAAGAGTGGTCCGCACAAGTTGGGCCGAAAACCTATTTTTGAACGGCTGCCGGTGTGCGTATGAGGATGGGAGAAGCTACAACAGCAGCTTCGCTGGAGAGACGTGCGGAGCGCAGCAGGCGTGCACAGCGCAAGGCCTCTTCTCGTCGGGTGAAATTGCCGACTCTGCAGGTCCATCGCGGCGCGATGAAATGTACGTAGACCGGCATTTGTGGAAAGCGCCGGCAAATTTCTTTTTGCATTTGTATCGCGGCGTTGCGCGACGCGCGGTCGGCAAATCCTGTGTAGACCTGTACACGATACCCCATGGCTTTTCTATAGGCGCGCGGCGCAGTCGGCCGTTTGTCGGTGGAAGGCACATCGGTGGCCGAACGGGGAGAGAGCTCTCCGTCGGTGTGAAGCATCGTGCATTGTGCTTGTGGCGCGTCGGTCGGCGTTTCGAGTCCGCGAACCGTCGTAGCAGCCGATGGCCATGCCATCGCCAATCCACAAAGCAGGGGAAAAAGAGAGGAAAAACAGAGCATAGCCGCAAACCTAATCAAAAGAAGATGACCGTCACGAGCAGCGCTCGCGGCGGCCATCTCACATTTTGTTGTTTAGCAGTGCAGTTCTGCGCTACATTTAGGCTTTCCAAGCATCGATGATGCCCTTGAAGTCAGCCGCCTTGAGCGAAGCACCGCCGATGAGTCCGCCGTCGATGTCAGGCTTGGCAAAGAGTTCGGGTGCATTGCTGGCTTTGCACGAACCACCGTAGAGGATCGAGGTTTCGTCTGCTGCGGCAGCCCCGAATTTGTCAGCTACGCACTTGCGGATGAAGGCATGGATTTCTTCTGCCTGTTCGGCCGTGGCCGTTTTGCCGGTACCGATAGCCCAGATGGGTTCGTAGGCAATGACCACATTCTTCCACTGTTCGGGAGTGAGGTGGAACACGCTACCTTCGAGTTCTGCCTTGCACACAGCTTCTTGTTCGCCGGCTTCGCGTTGCGCGAGGCTTTCGCCGATGCAGAAGATCACCTTCAGGCCGTTAGCCAGGGCGAGATCCACCTTTTCTTTGAGGATCGCGGGCGTTTCGTGGTAGTATTCGCGACGTTCGCTGTGACCGAGGATCACGTATTCAGCGCCGGTCGACTTCACCATCTCAGCCGAAACTTCGCCGGTGTAGGCACCCGAAGCTTTGTCGGCGCAGTTTTCTGCAGACACGGCCACGAGGCTGTGATCTACCACTTCGCTCACTTTGGCGAGGTGGATGAAGGGCGTGCCGATGATCACTTCGCAGTTGGGCTTCTCTGCTTTGAGGAGATCGTTGATTTCAGTAGCGAGCGCAATGCCTTCCTGGAGATTCTTGTTCATCTTCCAGTTACCGGCAACGATGTGCTTTCTCATGATGGAGTGTTTTTTTGAGATTTGTAATGAGTGTATACTTTGAAATAGCGGTGCCCGAGCTTGAGCCGATCGACCAGGACGAGCAAACCGAATGGGATGACAAACCAGAGGAAGAGCCGCAGGAACGCATGGTGCGCGGCGTTAGACTGTGCCTCAGGCGAAAGATCGAGATGACTCAATTCGGTTTCGTCAGGCAGATTGTTGTTGCTCCATTTCGCCACGATTCGCCCGTCGCGGATCAGCACCAGTCCCGGATTGGCGCGCACCAAGGCTTCGAGCGTCTCGGCCGAGCTGACAGCAAAAGGATAGGCCGCTCCGGTTCTGTCGATCCAGTTCGAGACGTCCTTGCCCGTTGTGGCAGTGGCACAGAGGAAACGCATGCGGTGGTCGCGTGCATAGTCGTAAATGTCGTTCAGCGCATCGGAGCACCCTGCGTCGGCCGCTGCAAGATTGGGGATCGTGACAATAAATACATTGCCCGTGTCGGCCAACAGCTCGTCGCCGATTTCTTGTTGGGTGCGCGAGTCCACGAAAGAGAAGTCTTTGATTGTCGCCGGACGGATCACTTTCGTGTCGGTCCGCACGTATTTCCAAGTCGAATCGGGAAGATTCTCCATGCGGAAAGTCTGTTGTTTTCCGTTCTTCTCGTAGACGAAAGTCATGTCCTCTTCGCCCCGCATGGCCTCTTCCACCTTCGTGCCCAAGTCGTAGCCGGTGAAATCCACCAGCGGGAGATAGTGCAAGGAGTAGAGCGCCACGCCGATCATGTAGACCAGCGCATAGAGCGAAAGCAGCCACTGTGTATGCTTCGAAATGATGCGCAGCGAGTGCTGACCGGCGAAGAGCAACAAGATCGCGCAGGCAAGCAGCACGATGTTTTTCGCCAAGGTCTGTCCGTTGGTGAGGAGAATCGCATCGCCGAAACAGCCACAGTCCGGCACGGGACTGTAGAGGTAAATGTAGATCGTCACCACGGTCATGACGAGCATGAAAACAAAGGTGCCGACGGCCGTGAGGCGTTTGCGCATGCCGAGCAACAAGTAGACGCCGAGCGTAAATTCCACCAACGCCAACACGATCGCAGCCGTGTCGAGGTAAATCGATCCTGCCGGAAGGTTCCACCCGAGGTGGTTACAATACGCTTCGAGTTTGTGCTCCATGCCCATCGGGTCGAGCGCTTTCACGAAGCCCGAGAACAGGAAGGTGGCAGCCAGCAGCCATTGCGCGAGAGTGGTCACCACGCGCAGGACGATGTGCAGCGTTTTGTTTTGTGTCATGGGTCGTACATTGGGATTAGCGGCTCACTTCGCGTGTCGAAACATTCGATGCACGTCGTGCGCAGTCAGAAGGACAGCCCCCGCCTTGTGGCATCGTGTCCGTGTTGTTTCGACCGGCGTACCCGTCAAGCCGGTTCTTCTTGCGCAGGTGAGCAGCCTTCGCCTTCCAGCTCCAATTTGATGAGCGAGAAGACGGCATAATTGATCATGTCCTGATAGTTAGCTCCCACTCCTTCGCTGACGATCGTTTTGCCGTCGTTCGATTCGATTTCTTTGGTGCGGAACACTTTCATCAGAATCAAATCCGTCATCGACGTCACACGCATCAGTCGCCAAGCTTCGTCGTAGTCGTGGTTCTTGCGCAACATCAATTCCAGCGTAGCCTGCGCCTCACGTCGATAATCGTCGATCACGCTTTCGTCGTGCAGCGCCGCTTGGTCTTGTCCGTCGGCGGCACCGCGTTGCAGTTGAATCAACGCCATGAGCGCATAGTTCACAATGCCGATAAATTCGGGAGTGATCCCTTCGCCCACCCGCGTTTCGCCTTTCACCTGGAGTGTGCGAATGCGGTTGGCTTTGATATAGATTTGGTCGGTCAACGACGAAGGACGCAGCACGCGCCAAGCCGTGCCATAGTCCTTCATCTTGAGTAGGAAGACCGATTCGCATCGTTTCAGAATTTCTTCAAATTCCGCTTGTGTTGTCATGATGCGTCTTCGGTTTAGTAGCTGCGTGCAATGATCACACGCGCCACAGCCGGTTTGCCGCTCACCATGTCGACGCCGAGGTCGTCTTGCGACACTTCGTTGGGGATGCAGCGAATGGTGGCTTGTGTTTCAGCTTTGATTTGTGCCTCTGTTTCGGCGGTGCCGTCCCAGTCGCACACGAAGAAACCACCGTCTTTCACGCGCTCCTTGAACTCGTTGTAGTCCGTGCAGCGGTAGGTGCAAGCCTCGCGGTGTTGCAGCGCCTTGTTGTAGATGTTGGCCTGAATTTCTTCGAGCAATTGCGCCACGTGGTCTTCGATGCCTTCGAAGGGCAGCGTCTCCTTCTCGAGCGTGTCACGACGCATGAGTTCGATCGTGCCGTTTTCGAGATCGCGGCCGCCCATGGCCAGTCGCACGGGCACACCCTTCAATTCGTAGTCTGCGAATTTGAAGCCCGGACGCTTGTTGTCGGCGTTGTCGTATTTCACGCGCAGTCCCTTCGCCTCGAGGCGTTGGGCGAGTTCGCCGAGCACGGCGTTGAATTTCTCCTCTTCGCCGTTTTTGAAAATCGGCACGATCACCACCTGGATCGGTGCCACGTGGGGCGGGAGCACCAAACCGTTGTCGTCGCTGTGGCTCATGATGAGCGCACCCATCAGGCGGGTCGACACGCCCCACGACGTGGCCCAGGCATATTGCTCCTTGTTGTCTTTGTCGACAAACTTCACGTCGAAGGCCTTACCGAAGTTCTGTCCGAGGAAGTGCGAGGTGCCGCTCTGCAGCGCCTTGCCGTCTTGCATCATCGCTTCGATGGTATAGGTGTCGAGTGCTCCGGCAAAGCGTTCCGTGGGGCTCTTGACGCCGCGCACCATGGGGATGGCGAGCACGTCCTTGGCAAAGTCGGCATAGACGTCAAGCATCTGCTTGGCGCGGGCTTCGGCCTCTTCGCGGGTGGCGTGTGCCGTGTGTCCTTCCTGCCAGAGGAATTCAGACGTGCGGAGGAACAGGCGCGTGCGCATTTCCCAGCGCATCACGTTGCACCATTGGTTGCACAGCACGGGCAGATCGCGCCACGATTTGATCCAACCGCGATAGGTGTTCCAGATCGTGGTTTCGGAGGTGGGGCGAATGATGAGCTCTTCTTCGAGTTTCGCCGCGGGGTCCACCACTACGCCGTCGCCTTCTTCGTTTGTTTTGAGTCGATAGTGGGTCACCACAGCGCATTCTTTGGCAAATCCCTCCACGTGCTCCGCTTCTTTCGAAAGATAGCTTTTGGGGATGAGCAGGGGGAAGTAGGCGTTTTGCACGCCCGTGGCTTTGAAACGGGCGTCGAGTGCTTGCTGTATCCGTTCCCAGATGGCATAACCATAGGGCTTGATCACCATGCAGCCGCGCACGGGCGATTGTTCGGCGAGGTCGGCTTTCACGACGAGTTCGTTGTACCAGCGCGAATAGTCCACGCTGCGTTTGGTGAGGTCTTTCAGTTCTTTGGCCATTATCGATGGTATGTGTGTTCAGAAAATCATGCGTAGACGCCGCGCCGTGCGTGTGGGCACGATGCAGCGGGCTACTTTCCTCGGCAAAAATACAAAAACCTGATGGATTGCACCGTTTTATCGTGTGAAAATCGTCGTGCGGAGCGCTTTCCTGCGCCGCTTTTGCCGTCGAACGCCGACGCCGTGGGCTTTGCCACCCCACATCTCAAAAAAATACACTACTTTTGCAGGCATTGTTTCCCAGTCCTATCTCATTCCAACCATGTCAGTCATTGCTCAAACCGCCGTTGTTCGCCGACTCCGCCACATGTGGAGCCACCACCACTTGCCGCACGCCCTGCTGCTTGCCGGTCCGTCGGGAGCGGGACAAATGGCGGTTGCGCTCGATTTCGCCCGGCTGCTCCTTTGCGAACAACCGGTCGGCACCGGCGAGGAGGCGCACGCTTGTGGCACCTGCGCCTCGTGCCGCATGGTGGCACGCTATGCCCACCCCGATTTGCACTTTTCCTTTCCCGTGATTCGCCCCAAAAATGCCTCGAGCACTTTGCGGGTGGTGAGCGATTTGTGGATCACCGAGTGGCGCGCAATGCTCACCGACGGAGACTATTTCGACCTGGAAGAGTGGGGCAAGCGCATGGGCATCGAGAAGCAGCAGCCTTGCATCTACGCCGACGAGAGCGACGAACTGCTGCGGAAAGTCAGCATCGTTTCGGCGCGTGGGGGCTACAAAGTCGTGGTCATGTGGTTGCCGGAGTTGATGAATGTGACCTGTGCCAACAAGATGCTCAAACTTTTGGAAGAACCCCCGCGCCAGACGCTCTTCCTGCTCTGTTCCGACCACCCCGAGCAGCTCTTGGCCACCATCATCTCGCGCACGCAACGGGTGGCGTTCAAACCGCTCACCGAATCCGAGATTGCCGAGGCCTTGATGCGCGACCGCGGCCTCTCGGCAGAAGATGCCGGCCGCACGGCCCCTCGCGCGGCCGGGAGCTACACGCAAGCCCTGAAACAGCTCACCGTGGGACACGACGAACAGGAGTTTCTCGACATGTTCGTGCTGCTCATGCGCAAATGCTATTTGCGCGACATCAAGGAAATGTATGCCTGGGCCGAGCGCATGGCCACCTGGGGGCGCGAGCGCCAAAAGGCCTTCCTCGACTACGCCCTGCGGCTCATTCGCGAGAATTTCGTCTACAATTTTCGTCTGCCCCAACTCAATTACCTCTCGCAGAGCGAAGAGGAGTTCTCGCGCAATTTCGCCCGTTTCGTCAACGAAGCCAATGTGATGGGCATTGCGGCCGAATTGACTTCTGCCCGGCGAGACATTGCGCAAAACGTCAATGCGCGCATGGTGTTTTTCGACTTTGCGCTCAAAATGATCGTCTTGCTCATCCCGCCCAAGGCGTAGCACCCTGCGCACGAGCCAATGCCGTCTTCGCGGCGGAAGCGATCAGCGCACAGCACGGCCCGTTTTTTCAGTGATCAATTTTTCTATTCCTTTCATCCTATGCTCGATCTCTTTATTCTTCTCGTCATCGCCTGGAGTTTGTTCTCCGGTTGGCGCGCCGGTTTGGTGCGCGAAATCAGCTCGACGGTGGGTTACCTCGTGGGCTTGTTCATCGCCGCCACCTGCTATGCCTCGTTCGGCAGTTACCTGAGCGTCTCGGGCAGCCGTTCTGAGATGTTCACCTCGCTCATTGCCTTCGCGCTGTTGTGGATCCTCGTCCCCGTTGTGTTGGGTTTCGTGGCCAATCTGCTCACTCGCACGTTGCGCGGTTTGCATCTCGGTTGGCTCAACAGCACACTCGGCGCTGCCGTTTCGCTGGTGAAGTTTTCGATCCTGCTCGGTTGCTTGCTCTCGGCCATGAGTGCCCTCGGCATTCTCAACGAAGAGCGCACGGCCTCGTCGCGACTCTATGCGCCGTTCAGATCGGTGTTCTCTGCCGCCGTCGACCAAGTGATTCCCCACGCTACCCACACCGCCGCTCCTGCCGACACCACGGGCACCGACACCACGTGGATCGAAGTGTAAGCGCAAGACAGGACGAAAAAGTAGGGAATCGCTGACAAACCGACGGAGGCTTTTCCGTCTTTTCTCCCCAGTTTTTTCGCTTTCGCCGTTAGGCGACGCCACACCCACGAAAGGGGTGAAGCAGAAGCCGCCTCGCGCGTACGCGTTTCGCGCGCGCATCCGCTGTTTTTCGTTTTTTGCCTTCACCGATGTGTTGCAACTTAATGATTGACAGTTGGGTAGGGGTGAAGATAAGGGGAATTCTTCATTTCCTTTAATGTTTGCAATGTGTTGATTGCTAGTATGTTGAGGGTGAAGGTTCGATCTCCGTCGGAAATTTCAGTTCACTACTTCCCGTCGCAACGTGTTTTCCGCACGATGCGGCGGGGGGGCGTCGAGTGTGAAGGTGAAGGAACAGAGCCTTCACCCCTAATCGGTTGATGCTCATCGCAATTAGACCGGGTGGGTGAAGCGGTGAAGGCAAAAAACGAAAAGTGCCTGACGCGCGCGTAATGCGTACGCGCGAGAGCAAAAACCTTCACCCCGATGATCCCGCTGCCTCCGCTGCGCCCCCGGCTGCAGCGGTTTCGACTGCGCGTCCGGGCGGCTTTTCCCGCTTCAATCGCAGCGGAGAGCACAAGGCGACAATTTATGCGCGAAAAAAGTGGGGCAAAGCTTTGCGTATCGAACGGATAATTGTACTTTTGTAGTGCAGTAGCGCAGTTGACTCGCAGTGGTTGAGTAGCGGCGCCTACAACAAGCGATTCAATATTCTAACTCATATAGTTATGGTAAATTACAAAGATCTCGGTCTGGTGAACACTCGCGAAATGTTCGCCCGTGCCGTAAAAGGCGGTTATGCAATTCCCGCTTTCAACTTCAACAATATGGAGCAACTCCAGGCCATCATCAAGGCTGCTGTTGCTGAAAAGAGCCCGGTGATCCTTCAGGTATCGAAGGGCGCCCGCGAATATGCCAACCCCACGCTGCTTCGTTACATGGCACAGGGTGCTGTGGCTTACGCTAAGGAACTCGGTTGCGAGCATCCCGAAATCTGCCTCCACCTCGACCACGGTGACAGCTTCGAAACCTGCAAGAGCTGCGTTGACTCGGGCTTCAGCTCGGTGATGATCGACGCTTCTGCACTTCCCTTCGAAGAAAACATCGCCCTCACCAAGAAGGTCGTTGAATACGCTCACGCTCACGATGTGACGGTTGAGGCTGAACTCGGTGTACTCGCCGGTGTGGAAGATGAAGTTGCTCACGAAGAGAGCCACTACACGAAGCCCGAAGAGGTGATCGAATTCGTAGAACGCACGGGTTGCGACTCGCTCGCTATCTCCGTTGGTACGAGCCACGGTGCTTACAAGTTCAAGCCCGAACAGTGCACCCGTGACCCGAAGACCGGTCGTCTCGTTCCTCCCCCCCTCGCATTCGACGTGCTCGCCGCTATCGAAAAGAAGCTCCCCGGATTCCCCATCGTGCTCCACGGTTCTTCGTCGGTGCCCCAGGAAGAAGTGGACACCATCAACAAGTACGGCGGTAAGCTCCCCGATGCAGTGGGTATCCCCGAAGATCAGCTCCGCAAGGCTGCCGCATCGGCCGTTTGCAAGATCAACATCGACTCCGACTCTCGTCTGGCCATGACGGCTGCTATCCGCAAGGTCTTCGTTGAGAAGCCCGGTGAGTTCGACCCCCGCAAGTACCTCGGACCCGCTCGCGACAACATGCAGAAGCTCTATGAGCACAAGATCGTGAACGTACTCGGTTCGAACAACAAGCTCGCTCAGTGCTAAACTGACGATGTGGTGAGGCTGTCGCGTGCCGACAGCATTCCACCCCGCCTCTACGCGACACTCTCCCCCGTGGTGAGTGTCGCGTTTTTTCGTGTGCCGTCGGCAAGGACAGTTGAAGCACACTTGGGTGCGCCGATGGGAGCAGGGGCACAGTGCAGAGGGAAGTGCGGTGTCGAAGCTGCGGAAGGAAGGCCGCGCAGCAGAGGCACGAATTGCAGCGGTGGAGATGCGTGAGACGACGCATGCACGTCGCAATCGTGGGAGCGGCTTCGAAAAATCGTGAGAGGGCTTCTTTCGTGCTTTCCAAGCGCTGTGAGCATTGAAAGAGTGAGGGCAGGAAAAATCTCTCTCCCCTCGGGTGCGACCGGTTCAATACGCCCGGTGAGGGGGAGAAAAAATAGCCGGACACTTCGCAGTGTCCGGCTATTCAAATAACCAATCTTCTGGCCCGAAGCGTGTCGCGACCAATCGTTTTTAGTCCGCACGCTTGGGCTTGTTAGTTTTGTCAAGTCACGTTTAGTAATCTCCCAATTGTGCTTTCGCTTCTTCGTTGACACGCTGAGCAAAAGCATCAATGGTCATGACTTCTTGTTTTCCGTCGCTACCTTGTTCGCGCACAGCCACCGTACCGTCGGCAGCTTCTTTTTCTCCGACCACGAGGAGGAAGGGGATGTGCTTGATTTCGTTGTCGCGGATCTTGCGACCGATCTTCTCGCTGCGGTCGTCGACGAGGGTGCGCACATCGAGCGCTTCGAGACGTTCGCGCACTTGCTGTGCGTAGTCGTTGTATTTGTCGGAGATGGGGAGTACCACGGCCTGGTCGGGAGTGAGCCAGAGGGGGAAGCGGCCGGCGGTGTGCTCGATGAGCACAGCCACGAAACGTTCGAGCGAGCCGAAGGGAGCACGGTGGATCATCACGGGACGGTGCTTCTGGTTGTCTTCGCCGGTGTATTCGAGCTGGAAGCGTTCGGGCAGGTTGTAGTCCACCTGAATCGTTCCGAGCTGCCAGCGGCGGCCGATGGCGTCTTTCACCATGAAGTCGAGCTTCGGACCGTAGAACGCGGCTTCACCGTATTCCACGCGGGCATTGAGTCCCTTCTCTTCGCAGGCTTCGATGATGGCCTGTTCGGCGCGTTCCCAGTTTTCTTCCGAGCCGATGTATTTCGAACGGTCGGTCTGGTGACGCAACGAGATCTGCGCTTCGTAGTTGTCGAATTTGAGTGCCTTGAAGATGATGAGGATGATGTCCATCACGTTGAGGAACTCCTGTTTCACCTGGTCGGGGCGGCAGAAGATGTGGGCGTCGTCTTGCGTAAATCCGCGCACACGGGTCAAACCGTGAAGTTCGCCGCTCTGTTCGTAGCGATAGACCGTGCCAAATTCTGCGATGCGCAGGGGCAGATCCTTGTACGAGCGGGGTTTCCAAGCATAAACTGCGCAGTGGTGGGGGCAGTTCATGGGTTTGAGGAAGTATTCCTCGCCCTCTTCGGGCGTGGTGATGGGCTGGAAGGAGTCTTTGCCGTATTTAGCGTAGTGGCCGGAGGTGACGTAGAGGTTCTTCGATCCGATGTGCGGCGTGATGACCTGTTGGTAGCCGAATTTCTTTTGGATCTTCTTCAAGAACTCTTCGAGGCGCAGGCGCAGTGCGGTGCCTTTGGGGAGCCACATGGGCAGGCCTTTACCCACGAGGTCGGAGAACATGAAGAGTTCCATTTCCTTACCGATCTTGCGGTGGTCGCGGCGCTTGGCTTCCTCGAGCAGGGCGAGATATTCGTCCAGGAGCTTCTTTTTGGGGAAGGTGATGCCATAGACGCGGGTGAGCATGGGGCGTTTCTCGTCGCCGCGCCAGTAGGCAGAGCTGACGGCCATGACTTTGCAAGCCTTGATGGGAGCCGTGCTCAGCAAGTGAGGTCCGCGGCAGAGGTCGGTGAAGTTGCCCTGCGTGTAGGTGGTGATGTGGCCGTCTTCGAGGTCGGCAATGAGTTCGTTCTTGTAGGTTTGTCCGCGATCGCCGAAGAATTTGAGTGCGTCGGCCTTGGAAATGGCAGCGCGCTGCACAGCTTCTTTCCGCTGGGCGATTTCGAGCATCTTCTTTTCGATCTTGGGGAAGTCTTCTTCGCGGATCACGACACCCTCGGGGGGCATCACATCATAGTAGAATCCGTTTTCGATGGCGGGACCGATACCAAATTGGGTGCCGGGCCAGAGTTCCTGAATGGCTTCAGCCATGAGGTGGGCCGAGGTGTGCCAGAAGGTGTGTTTGCCTTCGGTGTCCTCCCATTTGTAGAGGGCGATTTCGGCGTCTTCAGTGATGGGTCTGTTCAGTTCAACGGTCTGTCCGTTCACGCCGACGGAGAGCACCTCTTGTGCCAGGCGCTGCGAAATGCTTTCGGCGATTTGTAGCCCGGTGACTCCGCTTTCGTATTCGCGGACACTTCCATCGGGAAAGGTAATCTTTATCATCGTAACTGATCGTTATGTTGTTTCGGGGGTTGAGAGGGGAACTCGGTGCCCGCATGAGTGGAGCGAGAGTCGATGTTTCGTTTTTTCGCAAGGGAGCACGCTTTCCGACGAGCAAATTCCCTGGGCACTCCTGCAGATACTAAGTTCGTTATCCAAAGATGATGATTCGGCAAAGTTAGTTTATATGTGTCGAACGACCAAGGGAAACGGGAGTTTTATCGGATTGCGCCGATGATTTCGTGAATGTCTTTGACGCCGTGTTCATCGCACCAGGTGTGGATGCCGTCGATGACCTTCATGGTGACGCCCGGATCGATGAAGTTGGCGGTGCCGATTTGGATGGCTGTGGCGCCGCACATCATGAATTCGATGGCGTCGCGTGCGTTCATGATTCCGCCCAAACCGACAACGGGTATTTGCACCGCTTTGTAGACTTGGTGTACCATGCGCAAGGCGACGGGTTTGACGCAGGGGCCGGAAAGTCCGCCGGTGCCGATGCTCAACCGCGAAACGCGGCGCTCGATGTCGACGCTCATGCCCATCAGGGTGTTGATGAGCGAAACGGCATCGGCGCCTTCGGCTTCGACTGCGCGCGCAATTTCGGCGATGTCGGTGACGTTGGGCGAAAGTTTGACAATGAGGGTCTTGGGATAGGCGGCGCGCACGGCTTTCACAACGGAGGCGGCACCCGCACACGTCACGCCGAAGGCCATGCCCCCG
Organism: Prevotellaceae bacterium UBA1746; assembly: GCA_905369775.1. GTDB lineage: Bacteria > Bacteroidota > Bacteroidia > Bacteroidales > Bacteroidaceae > Alloprevotella. Next base: position 1,620 of record CAJPJR010000022.1, on the reverse strand, counting down.
TCGTGGACGTTGGGGCAGGAAATGTTGAGCTCGATTGCGGGGATGCGGTCGAGCGCTGCGATGCGGCGGGCGCATTCGGCATAGTCGTCGGGCGACGAACCGCTCACGTTCACGATGGCGTGCGAGTGGATGTCGGTGAGGCGGGGATAGATGTGCTCGGAAAAGTAGTCGACTCCTTTGTTTTGCAGGCCGACGCAATTGAGCATGCCCGATGCGGTCTCGGCCATGCGCGGATAGTCGTTGCCCTCACGGGGGAGTAGGGTGGTGCCTTTCACAATGAAGGCGCCGAGTCGGTCGAGATCGACGAAATCGGCAAATTCCACTCCGTAGCCGAAGGTGCCGGAGGCGGTCATGACCGGGTTTTGCAGAGAGAGATTGCCGAGGTGTACTTCGAGTTGTGCCATCGTAAAGAGATAAATGAGTCGGAGGTGATCTTAGTGTCGGGGGGTAAGCCGTGATTCCGGGCGGTGCTCGCGGTGGGGCGCGGGAAGCGGCGTGCATGGTGCGAGTGGGGCGCTCACCTCAGGGCAAGGGAGGTACCGATGCGACGGGATGAGGGTGCTTCTCGCGGAAACGGTTGTCGATGTGGTGTTTATTGCCAGGTGAGTTCGGCGATGTCGAATACCGGTCCCTCCGTGCAGACACACACGTTGCCCTTGGTGGTTTTTTCCACGCAGCACAAGCAGGCGCCGATGCCGCAAGCCATCATGTTTTCGAGCGAAACGCGGCAGGCATACCCCTTTTGTCGTGACAGTGCGGCGACCGCTTTCATCATCGGCACCGGTCCGCAGGCGGCCACCAAGTCGAATTGCTGCGCGTTCCACACCGAGTGCTGAGTGACGAAACCCTGTTCGCCGGCGCTGCCATCTTCGGTGGTGCAGCAGAGTTGACCAATTTCCGAGAAACGCTCGCGTTGCAAAAGGTCGCGTTCAGATCTTCCACCGAGGAGAAACACGGGTGTGTGCCCCGCTGCGCGGAGGGTGCGGCCATAGTAGAGCATGGGGGCTGTGCCTACACCGCCACCGACGAGCAGCACCCGGCGTGCGCCCTGTTCGATGGGTGGGACGGGAAAACCGTTTCCCAGTGGGTAGAGGCAATTGAGCTGATCGCCTGCTTGCAAACGGGCCAAAGCGCGTGTGCCGTCGCCGACCAAGTGGATGAGCAGATCAAAAGTTCCGTCGGCGACATCTGCGTCGTTGATCGAAATGGGACGGCGCAAGAACGTTGTCGGAGAACCTTCGACGGCCACTTGCACGAATTGTCCGGGAAGGATGGGAGGCATTTCGTGGTCCCGATCGCGGAGGTGCAACAACAAATAGTCGTCACGGAGCATTTCCGCGCGTTCGACGAGGAGGTCTTTGGCAAATTTCTTCATGATGAGAGACTGTCTATGATGAGTACGTTGCAAAAATACGAAAAAGCCCCGAGCCATTGCCCCTCTCTCTTCGCTTTTCGCTATCTTTGTCGGCACGAGGATTCCATTCTCCTGCAGATTCTACTTTAACCCTAATGTTCGCGCAGCATGAAACGCCTACTTCTTTCGTTGCTCCTTCTCTTCTTTCTGCTCCCCCTGTCGGCACGCCGCACCATCAAAGTGGCCTGTGTCGGGAATAGTATTAC
>CAJPJR010000021.1 GCA_905369775.1 Prevotellaceae bacterium UBA1746 | reverse complement strand
AGCGTGCACCATGCGGTAGCCTGCGGCCCCCGGGCGTTCGAAGTACCAAGCATCGGCATCCACTTTGGTGCTTTCGCTCCAAACGAGTCGGCCGTCGGCTTGCTGTCGGAGGGTTTTGCCGTCGGCATTGACCACAGCGTAAGGTGCTTGGCTGCCCAGACTGAAGGGGCGCAGCTCATAGCGATCGTCGGTGGCTTCGAGCCACCAGTAGGAGCCGACGTTGTTGTTGCCGGCCGGCCAGGTGATGACGTTCGACGAGGCGCCGTCTTTGTTCAATCCGCGCGGACTGAGTGCGGGTTTGTCGAAGTTGTCGCAGTCGGTGGAGGAGAAATACCACGCTCCCGCCGCTTTGGCCTGCGGGTTGCGCGCCACGTGATAGGGTGTGGGCGTGGGTGTGGTGCGAATGCGCGAAGCGCCGCCGGGCGTGAGGTTGCACGAAGCGATGTAGCGCTTGGAGGCAGTGTTGCGCACGTAGTAGGTGTCGGGCTGTCCGGACACGGGGGTGAAGGTCCAGAACTGTTTCAGCGCGTTGTTGCGTTCGCTGACCACGAGGGCGCCTTCGTCGTTTTCGGTGATGAAGAGGGCGCGGTTGTTGTGCCAAGCGATGCGATAGACTTTGTCGGGCGCGGGGTTGGCGGCCTGCGCAAAGAGTCGGCCTGCTCCGGTGGGGAGACCCAGAAGACAGAGGAGCAAGGCGAATAAGCGGAGCGGGAAATGTTTCATATACTGGTATTTGCGTATTCGAAGGTGGAAAGAGGGAGGTGTGGGCTCAGAAGCGGTGTTTTTTGATGAACTCGTCGATGCTTGCCCGGCCTTTGTCGGTTGCACAACCGCGGATGTACACGAGCAGGACGTTGAAAACAAAATCGAGCACACTGATTTCGGCAAACTGACCGTACTCGGCCACGCCGTCTACGAGGTAGAGCAATCCCTGTGTGGTCTGTTCGAAATGGATGTCGGGACGGATGGTGCCCTGCGCGCATCCCAATTGCAGGATATTGCGGAACACGCCGAGCAGATCCTCGCGGCAAGCCGCGGTGAAGGTGCGGACGGAAGCGTATCGGCGGATATCTTTCGCGTAGTCGGAGTGCGCATTCCGAAGATCAACGAGCTTGTACTCTATGTTACGGAAGAGGCGTTCGAGCGCGTCGTCGGTGTCATTTTCTATTTCGATGCGTCGGCGTCGATCGGCTTCGACTTCGGCTTTCACACAGGCCAAGACCAATTCTTCTTTCCCACGAAACATCTGATAGAGGGTGCGTTTCGAGATGCGAAGCGCGCCGGCAATGTCGTCCATGGTCACCTCTCTCACCCCCTTCGACCGAAAAAGTTGGGTGGCGCAGTCAATCACCTTGATGCGCCGGCGTTCGTTGCGTTGTTCGTGAAGTTCAGTATCCATACTGTTGTCGTTGAGCGTACACTCCCGGCCGGAATCGCTGCCGGAAGCTGCGTTTTAAGAGAGCGTATTCACGGCGAATTTACAACATTTTTCGGACAGAATGTCATTTCGACCTTTATTTTTGGGTCGCAAGTGTTTTTTCAAAAGCTGCACGGCACAAGGTGGAAGCAGGAGGCGCGGTAGCCAATGCGCCGACGGGAGAAACGACAACGACCGCCTTCAGAAAAGGCGGTCGAGGTGGAGTGTCATGCCGACGGAAAGGTTGAGCCCATCGGTGAGCGGCGCATTATAATAATAGATGTGCGGGCGATAGTTGAGCAAATTGTCGGCCGTGAGTTGGAGTCTCACCGCACTGCCGATTTGCTGTGTGAGGGTAAGGCGCAAGATCACATAGGCCGGATAGCGAAGGGTGCGGGATGCGCCGGTCACGGTGTTGTATTCGGTGCCGGAAAGCGGCGAGAGGAAACGTCCGCTCAGCTGCATCCCTACGGCATAGTCGGGCGAGTAGCGCCGGTCGTAGGCCAGACGGGCAGTGGCGCTGTGGGGCCGCGAGGGCATGTAGGGGGTGAGTGTACTGCCGGACGGCGTCTGTTCGTGGGTGAAGGCGTATTGCAGCATGCCGCTCAGGGTGCCACCTGCCACACGCCGACGGTGGTTAACGCCCAACTGCGCACTCCACACCACGAGACGGGGCACATTGACATAGTCCACGAAGGGAAGTCCCGACACGGCGTCGCGTTCGGCAGTGGGTTCGGCCGTCGTGATGCGGTCGTGCACGGCATTGTAGCTCACACTTCCCGACAATTCTGTGCCGCCGTGCGTCCAATCGGCCGAAAGTTGCCAGTTGTGGCTCACCTCCGGGCGCAAATGCTCGTGTCCGCGGATGATGAAGATGTCGTTGAGGAAGAAATTCATGTATTTCTCCTTGAGCGTGGGTGCTCGGAAGCCTTGTCCGTAGGCGGCGCGAAGGGTAAATGCGCCGTTGCGGTAGCGGGCGGTGAGTTTGGTGGTGGGACGTCCGTGATGGCCCGCGCTGAAATAATCGTAGCGCGCTGTGGCCACGGCTTCCCAGTGAGCGCCGAGACGGGCATCGGCCTGAAAATAGGCGTCGGCCATGATTTGGCGGTGCGATCGACCGCGAAACTGGTAGCTGAGCAGGTAGTCGCGACCGAAATCGGCGCCGACCGTCAGTTCCAATTGCCGGCTGTCGTCCCACAATGTCAGCGGGGCGGCGGAAAACAGGGCGCGCAGGGTGTGCTGCACGTTGCTATAATCGCGCACGTCGAGGCCGGTGGTGGGATAGTAGTCGCTTTTGTCGTACTGGTCGAAACGATAGGCCAACTCCCCGCGCGCTCCTTCGTCGCCGTTCCATTCGGCCTTGGCGCCTCCGGTGAAATCGCGATAACGGTTGCGCTCGCCGGGATCGAAATCGCGCTGGCGGAAATAATAGCCCACGTTGCCGGTGAGCGTCCAGCGGTCGTCGGGGCAAAAGACCAGGCGTTCGCGAGCTTGAAAACTGTGTCCTGCGGGAACGCGGTTGAGCGAGTATTTGGTATAGCGGCTCACATCGGCGGGATTGTGCAAGCGATATTCGTCGACTGCGGTGCGACTGAGGGCGAAAAGTTGGGTGAAACGTCGGCGGCCGGTGGCGAAGAAGAGGTTTTGTCGCGAGTCGTCGTGGCGGCCGTTGCGCATTTCCCATCGGAGTTCGTAGGGTCGCGAAATTTGTTGGCGCGTGATGATGTTGATCACCCCGCCGGCGGCATTACTGCCGTAGAGCGCAGAAGCAGCTCCGCGAATGATTTCGATGCGTTCGACATCGGCCAAGTTGATGCGCTCGAAATCAACATTGTCCATCGTTTCGCCGGCCAGGCGCTCGCCGTTGACGAGAAAAAGCACGCCCTGACCGGAAAAACCGCTCAAATTGAAATTCACATTGCCACTCAGCGCTTGCGTGAACTCGAGACCGGGCAATTCGTGCGTGAGCACATCCTGCACGTTGTTGGCGTCGGCGCGGCGAATGTCCTCAGCCGTGATCACGCGGGTCTGCACGGGACTGTCAGCCACGGTGCGCGGCGTGCGCGTGCCCGTCACCACAGCCGTATTGAGCAGCGTATCGGTGCGCCAACCCTCGGGCGACGCAAGCCGTTGCGCCGCAGCCGAGAGCGAGGTGCCGAGGCCACAGAGCAAAAGCGGGAGATACAGCGGGCGGAAGACAGTCATGAACGAGCAGAAGCGTGGGCCGGAGCCCATTGAGGGGAGGGTTTGCTAATAAGGATATATGTAATCGAGGGTGACGAAGCCTTTGGCGCCGGCGGCATTCATGTAATTGCGGAAAAGCAGCGCGGCGTGCGTGCCGTCGGCCATCCGGAGCAGGTAAACACGGCCACTCATCGCATAGGTGGGGGGCGGATTGCTCACGTTCATGTCCATCCATCGGCTCAACACCTCGTTGGTGCGCGCATTTCTGTATCCTATATAATAATTGTAGATGCCGGTCAGATCTTCATAACAGCGGTGTTCGCTCCACGTGTCGGCGACGAAGGCCGAGCGCAAGAGGGCTGTGCGGTCGGCGCCCTCGCGAGGAAGATCTTCGAGGCGGGTGAATGAGGTTTCGAAAGCTGCGCCGCTGTGGGTGCCGACGTCGTAATGGTGGAGCACCAAATCCCATTCGGCGGGCGCGGCGATGGAATCGGTTTTGAGCAATTCGCGGAAATGAAACATCGAAGGCAGCTCCACCTGGTGATAGCTCACGCCCGATCGGCCGTCCCACGCGCCGGTGAGGGTGGAAGGGGCCACGGTGCGCTCGGTCCGGCGGCGATGTAGATCCACATAGACCCAATCTTTGTAGCTCACCACGTCGACATACAGCCGTTCGATCCGTCTTTCGGCATCGTGCGTGGTGAAACCTTCATGCGTAGCGCCGTCGGTCGACGGGTGGTCGTAGATCCCGCTCAAGATTCCCTCGCATGCCGACACTCCGAGAAGGAGCATCGGCAGGCAAAGGAGGGAGAGAAGGCGACGCCGGGCGCTCATTGGCGCTTGCCGTCGTAGGTGAACGAAAGCGGGAAGGGCATAGAGCCGGGCTTGAACGTGACGTTGAGGTGCAAAACACCGTCTTTGAGCGTTCCTTCCACCTTACTTTCGTTGGCCGTGTATTCTTTGAATTGGGCCGACTGGCGCGGGGCCTTGCCCATACCGAGGCGCATGAGCGTGGTGAACTGCGGCGTACCGGTGAAGGTGAAGCTGCCGTCGGCCTCTTTCTTGGCGCGTACGCCTTTGACAGTGAAGGCTTGCACGTCGGCACCGTTGAGCGGTGCGCCCTGTGCTTGGACATCGACACTCGCCGCGCCGAACTTCAGTTGAACCGTTTCGGGCGTTTCGGGCGAAACGATGACATTGGTGGACGGTACCTCCGCGTGGAAAGCGGGACCGTTCTTGATTTCCATCGTCAGCTTCGTGTTGAAGCTTCCGGAAGCCTCCACGGTGACGAGTTTTTCTTCTTTCTCACCGTCTTCGCAGGCGGTCATCACGGGCAACGTACCCAACAGAGCGAGGGCAAACACGCCGGCCGTGAGCAAGGAATTGAATTTCATAAGCGTAAAACTATAGCATTCTTACTGCAAAAGTACGCGCTTCGCGAGGTTTCCACAATACCATAAAATGAGGATTTTGCGCCGTTCGGTGCGAACTGCTGCAGTGGGGTGAAACAAAAAAGCGATGATTCACGAGAATCATCGCTTGAAATTGTTGGGGTACCCGGACTCGAACCAGGAATGACAGGACCAGAATCTGTAGTGTTGCCAATTACACCATACCCCAATCTCGGGATCTTCAAGATGCCCTCTCGAAGACGATGCAAAAGTACGCACTCTCATTGGAACGGCCAAATAATTCCGCACTTTTTTCGCGCGAAATTTTATTTTGTCGGGTGCACTGCACCTTCTCCCCTTGCGTTATGTGCCTGCCCTCGGCGCTTGCGGTGCATTTCACCTCCGGCGCTGCCATCGAAGTAGAGCAAGCTGCCACACAGCTCACGCGACAAAGCACCATCTCCTCCCACTTCTTGCTCACCCAATGGGCGAGGTCGCCTCTCCCATTCCCGAAAAGCAAAACAGCGACGGCACCTGCTTCGGATGTCGTCGCTGTTTTAAAAGTCAATTGCCCTTGCGGCCGAAAATAGAGAAGTGCACATACCGTTTCGGATGGGACTTCAAGTCGATGAGTAGCGAATCGGCACTGGTGGCCGTGCGATTCAGGCGGTCGTAGAGCTCACGATCGGAAAGGAAAGCACCGAGGTTATTGTCGCGCGAGTTGAGTTTCTGATTCAAATCGCCCACCACGGTGTTCAGTTGTCCGGAAAGCTGTTGTGCACTGGTGAGTGTCGCATTCACACGGTCCATCGTTTGCTGCACATCCACCTTGGCCAGATTGCCGGAAAGGCGTTCGGCGTTCGCGCCGGTACGATTCAGGTGCGCCATCAGCTGCGGAACGTCACGTGCCATGAGCCGATCGAGTTGCGCAGTGGTGGTTTTCAGATTCTCACTGATGGCCGCGGCGTTCGTCAGCGTCTTTTGCAGCGCAGGATCGCCGGAGAGGCGGTTGAGGTTGGTGAGAATGCTGTCTAACTTGGGCAACATGCGCTGCACGTCGGGCATCATCTTTCCGGCATCGCCCATCAACGTGCCGGCTGCCGCCCCGCTGATGGTGTCAAAAGGCGCGATGTGGTCCGTGGGGTTCGGGCCCAAGAGCAGGTTCATCGTCACTCCGCCCATCAACGCTTCGACCAATTCGCCGCGTGTGCCGCGGGGCACAGACATATTCTCGTTCAACTCGACGCGCACCACGACCCCGTTGTTGTTGTCATAGTTGTATTCGATGTCGCGCACCGTACCCACGGGATAACCGTTGGCGAACACTTTGCTCGAGACCGTCAATCCCTTCGCATCCGCGAAACGGACATAATAAGAATTGCTCGACTTGAAAACGTCGATGCCCTTGAGGAAATTGATACCCAAGAAGAGGAGTACTCCGGCCGCGATGGCAGTGAGGGCAATTTTAATCTCGTTGGAGATTTTCATGAGGGAATAGTTTTGCGTTTATGTGTAGTCAGGAGTTAGCATGCAATTTTCAGTGCATGGCGGCGAAATATCGCGACGTCCTACTTGGCTTGCGATTGTCGAATGGCCGCTTGCAGATCATCGACGCGCTTATCGCCGTCGAAAGCCACGATGAAGGCGTTGGGAAATTGCGGGGTGACCTTCTTGAGGGTCTTCTTTATTTCGGCATAGTCGTGCGAACTGCCGTAAGTGTAGCGGTAGAGCGGGCCGATGTGGTAGAAACTCACGGGCGACAAGCCCTTCAGCCGCGCATCGTTGGGCGCCAGCTGTTTGTCCGAGGTGAAAAGCTGTACTTTGAAGGTGATGCGCGAAGCCGTTGCGGCCGAAGCAGGCGCAGTTTTTCCCTTCTTCGTCGGTTTGGCCTCGGGCGTTGCAGACTGCGCCTCGGGCTTTGTGCCCTTGGTGTCCGCCTTGCCCGATTTCGTCTCCGCTTTGTTCTCCTTTTGCGGCGTCGTGTCGGTTTTCTTCTCAGCTTTCGGCGCCTCTTTGTCACGGCTGTGCGCTCGCGGCTCCGCCTTTTTCTCGTCCGTCCCTTTCTCCTGCGCCTTCTTCGCTTCCTTCGTTTTGGTCTGCGCGGAGGCAGAGGGTTTGGCGGCGGAGGCCATCGGCGGTTCGGCGCGGTGCGACTGCGCACCCTTGGGTTTCGTCGAAGCAGCATCGGGCACCACATGTCCGCGAGTGGGCGAAGGCGCCGGAGCGGGCACAGCTTTGTGCGACGGGGCCGGGGTGGTTTTCACCTCGATGGGCACCACCACTTTCTCGACCTGCGATTCGGCGGGGCGAACGGGAGCCTGCGCTGCGGCCAACGCATCGGCGGCAGCACGGCGCGCCACATCCGAAGGAATCACCACGATGGTCAGCGGTTTTTCGTTCACCGGCGGTTGCGTTTGCGCAGCTGGCTGACGGGCGCCTCCATCTGTTGCGAGCACCGTCACAATTTCCGTGGTGCTCCCGGCGGCACTATGCTCACGCGCCGTATCTATGCGGTGAAGCCCCGCATCGGTGGCAGTGTCGGTGCGACCGTTCGGGGCTGTGGTGGTGGCATTTTTGGTGGGATGCGCCGGAGGCACGGCATCGGCCAAGAGCGGGATGACATGCTCTTCGGCCTTCGTTGTCGGCTTGGGTCGATCTACTGCCGGGCGAACGGCAGCGGTTTCACGCGAAATGGGGGGCGATGGAACAACCGGCACCGTCGGCGGTTGTCTGTTCGGCGAGGGATTCATCACGGGCCGCTTGCCGGCACCAAAAGGGCGCGTGGCAATCGGCACAACACGTGCCTCTGCCGTTGTTGCAGGGAATTCTCCATCAGAAGTCGGCACACGCACCGGCGCGGCATCGTTCACTTCGTCGCGCACAGCCGCCATCTGCCGATCCGTGGCGTTCGATTCGTCCGCTTCGACCGGATCATTCGCGGCATAAGCCCGTCGACGATAGGCACGGAAGCCTTGATAGAGCGCGCGAGCCAGCTTTTGCACTCCTTCCTTCGAATTGAGGAAGCGCTCTTCTTCGGGGTTCGAGATGAAACCCACCTCCGTGAGCACCGAAGGCATCGCAGTGGCGCGGAGCACCAGGAAGCCGGCCTGGTGCACACCTTTATTTTTGCGTCCCTGATCGCCATAAGCCGATTGAATGTGGCGTGCAAACTCCACACTCTGCTTCATATTGCGATCCTGCATGAACTCAAAGATGATGTAACTCTCCGACTTGTTGGGATCAAAGTTCTTGTAAACCGTGCGATAATTGGCTTCTTGCGTGATCACACTGTTCTCTCGCTTGGCCACAGCGAGGTTTTCCTTGCCGGAGTGCATGCCGACGGTGTACGTCTCCGTACCGGTCGGCGCCGTCACGCCGGGGGGCATGGAATTGGTGTGGATCGACACAAAAAGATTGGCTTTGTTGCGATTGGCGATGTCGGCACGTCCCTGAAGTGTGACGAACACATCGCTTTTGCGCGTGTAAATCACCTTCACGTCGGGGCAGTTGTTTTCCACCAGGCGCCCGAAGGCCAGTGCAACACTGAGGTTGATGTTTTTCTCTTTCGATATTCTACCCGACGCCCCGTTGTCCTTCCCGCCGTGTCCGGCGTCGATGACGAGAACAAAGCGCGAACCTCCGCCCTTCGGCGCTGCGGAAGCGGCAATGCCGAAGGCAAAACTCAGCAGAATGACGAGCATCAAACGCAGAGTGGCAAATCTCAGAGTGTGGATAGCCATGACGGGTAGTTCTTTCGAAGTTAAAAAGGCCGCATTTCCGACGGCACGATGACAGACGAGCTGTTTCTAAAGCAAAAGTACGACAATCTCAGCAATAAAGCGAAGTCTGCACTTGCTTATTTGTGCAAACCGACGATAAATACCCGTTAATCGCCCCTTTTGGCCCGTCAGGCGCGAATTAACACGCGTTTTTTCGCACCGACTGCGGTGAAAAGTCGCGTTCCGAGCCGACTCGTCCTCCGCCCCCCCGCACCGGACACGCCGAGCGGTAGGGAAGCAGCAACGCACGGGCGCTTCGACACAGGTGAGCGGCAGGTTCATATAATAAGATCGCGCGTACGCGCGCGATCTCTATAACAGCGAACTAAATTCTCGTCGCACGGCCTCACGCTTTCCGTCGGCGGTCGGTCACTCCGGCGCAGTCAAGCGTCGGCCCCGCGACGTTCGCGCACCAGTGCCGCAGCGCGTTCCAACGCAATGCTGATGTGCGGACAAATGTTCTCTTCGCCGATGAGCGCCGGGAAACCGGTGCCCTCCAACACGCGGCGCACCTCGGGCCGCACGCCCGAAAGCACGATGCGCGTGCCGTCGCGCCGACTCATTCGGCAAAGCGATTCGAGATTGTGCACACCCGTGGAATCGATAAAGGGCACTTTGCGCATGCGAATGACCCGAATGGCCGGATGGTCTTGCATCTCGGCCGTCATTTCCTCGAAGCAGTTGGCGATGCCGAAGAAAAACGGTCCGTTGATCTCGTAAACCTCCACCCCGTCGGGGATGGCGAGGGCCTCCTCGTGCAACTCGATGTCGCTCTCGGGATCGGCATTCGGATCGATTTCGCGGGTGAGGATCGAAAGGTGAGTAGCTTCGGCCATGCGCCGCATGAAGAGCAGGCAAGCCATGATGAGTCCCACTTCGATGGCCACAGTGAGATCGAACACCACCGTGAGCACAAAGGTGATGAGCAGCACCGTGACGTCGCTCTTGGGGTGATGGGTGAGTTCGGCGAAGGTGCGCCACTGACTCATGTTGTAACTCACCACAACGAGCACGCCGGCCAGACAGGCCATGGGGATGTAGGCGGCCAAAGGCATGGCCACGAGGAAAATAAGGAGGAGAACGGCCGCGTGCACCAGACCGGCCAGACACGTGCGACCGCCGTTGTTGATATTGGTCATGGTGCGCGCGATGGCGCCCGTGGCGGGAATGCCACCGAAGAGCGGCGAGACGATGTTGGCCAACCCTTGTCCCACCAATTCCTGGTTAGAGTCATGGCGATCGCCCGTCACGCCGTCGGCGACGGTAGCGGAAAGCAGACTCTCAATGGCGCCGAGCACCGCGATGACCAGGGCAGTGGGCAACAAGGTACCGAAGGTCGAGAAGGTGAAACTGCCGTCGGGAGCTGTGAACAGGCCGTGCCAATCGAGATCCCAGGCGGTGACGGGGGGAAGCGAGGCGGTGATGCGCCCGAAACGGTCGCCGATGGTGGGAATGTGCGTGAGACCTTGTGCATTGGTCAGGGCCACAACGACCGTAGTCACGACGATGGCAACCAACGAACCGGGCACCCGCTTGGCCACCTTCTGCGTGCCGACAATGAGAAGTACCGTAGCGACGGCAACCGCCAGCACGGCCCAATCCACCGTGGCGATGTGTCGGAAATAGCACACCCATTTGTCGACAAAGCCCGCGGGGACGGCGCCCGCAATGTGCAGTCCCAAAAAGTCTTTGACCTGCGTGGTGAAGATGGTGAGGGCGATGCCCGAGGTGAACCCCACCACGATGGGATAGGGAATGAACTTGATCACGCTGCCCAAGCGGAACACCCCGAGCAGCACCAGGAAGATGCCGGCCATGATGGTGGCCACCAGCAGTCCCGACAGGCCGAAACGCTCCACCACTCCGTAGATGATGACGATGAAAGCGCCGGTGGGTCCGCCGATTTGCACGCGACTTCCGCCCAAAGCCGAGATGACTACGCCGGCCACAATGGCGGTGAGAATCCCCACGCCGGGGCCGATGGTGTGCTGCACATCCCCACCGGGCGAGGCGGCGATGGCGAACGCGATGGCCAGCGGGAGGGCAACAATGCCGACCACCAGCCCGGACAACAGATCGGCCGAGAGGTCGGAACGACGATAGTGACGAAGATCGTGCAGAATGCGAGGACGAAAACGAAACGTGTGCATGCAAAGGGAATTGGCGCGTAGGCGAGCCTATGCGAACGAAAGAATGGAAATGCAAATTTACGCATTTCTCACAACGTCGGCAAACAAATCAGAACATCGCCTGCGTTTATCTCTCGAGATGCGCCTGACGGAAGTGAAAATCACCCGGGGTTTGCCCACCGCTCCACCCCTTTGCCCCGCATCGGCGACGGCACAAAAACCAAACGCCTCCACTGCCGAACGAATCGGGGTGGAGGCGCTTGGCCTTCGGCGCGAAAGCAAGGGGGACGCGCCGTCAAATCAAGGTGATGCCCATTTCGGCACAGGCTTGACGCATGTCGTCGGGCCAAATGGAGGCTTGGATCTCACCGATATGCGCTTTTTGCAGGTAATACATGCAGAGGCGACTTTGCCCGATGCCGCCGCCCACACTCAGGGGGAGCGATCCTTCGAGCAGACGCTTGTGGAAATAGAGCGTGCGACGCTCCTCCTGTCCGCTTTCGCGCAACTGCCGTTCCAAGGCTTCGCGATCGACGCGGATGCCCATCGACGAGAGTTCGAAAGCGCGACCGAGCACGTGATTCCACACCAGCAAATCGCCGTTCAAACCGGGCAGACCGAGCGAAGAGGGCGTGGAATAGTCGTCGTAGTCGGGGGCACGCAAATCGTGCGGCTCACCATCGCCGAGCGGACCGCCGATGCCGATGATGAACACGGCGCCCTTCTCGCGCACGATGGCGTCTTCACGCTCCTTGGGTGTGAGCGTGGGATAAAGTTGGCGCAACGTTTCGGCATGGATGAAGGTGATCTCTTCGGGCAACTGCGGCTGCAACTGCGGGAAACGCTCGCATACCAGATATTCGGTGCGCTGCATGGCGGCATAGATCGAACGAACCACTTCTTGGAGGAATTCCACGGTGCGATCTTCGGGGCGAATCACGCGCTCCCAGTCCCACTGGTCGACATAGAGCGAATGCAAGTTGCCCAACTCCTCGTCGGCGCGAATGGCGTTCATGTCGGTGTAAATGCCGTAGCCGGGTTGCACATCGTATTCGGCGAGGGTGAGGCGCTTCCACTTGGCCAACGAGTGGACCACTTCGGCCCGGGCGTCGCCCAGATCCTTGATGGGGAAATTCACAGCGCGCTCTTTGCCGCTGAGGTCGTCGTTGATGCCCAAACCGCGCAACACAAACAGCGGAGCCGTGACACGACGGAGGCGAAGCGCGGTGGAAAGGTTATCGGCAAAGAATTCTTTGATGACTTTAATGCCCTGCTCGGTGGCGTTCATGTCGAGCAACGGACGATAGTGACGAAGGGGAATGAGATAACTCATGAGAGTGGGAGAATAAATAGGGCGAAGGGTACGACTGGCAACGGGCAAATAATAGACAATCGACACATTGCAAGTCTAACTTCGCGCAATCTGCTTTCAAATCGACTGCAAATGTAATCATTTTGCACATTACCCGTGCATCATTCTCAATATTTTTTTACTCCAACCGGTATTTTCCCTTACGCTTGTGCACTTTTCGGTCGTCCATTCCCCGTTTCTCCGATGGTGTGCTTGGCATTGCCTCACACTCCCCTCCCCCGCAAACAAATGAGCCCCGCCCCGTACGTGACGGCCCTGAAAACAGCCGGCTATGGGCAAAGAGGTGTAGAGCGTGCGCAACTACCAAACATAATCTCCTTTGCTTCAAACAAAACACGGGAGCTATGCGCGAAAAACCTCCGCCTTTTTGATAAAACACGGGGGCTTTCGAAATCAGGTGGGAGGCTAATACATAAAATGCTTGATTATCAGAAGGAATATTGGATCATAAGAATACAAATCACGAATAACACGTATTATATCCTGAACTTATGAATTTTATCTGCTTTGTACTATCTCTATATATCCAATTAAATCCACTTATTTATATGTTTTCCAATGAATCAATTGATCGTATCAAATGAATCATCTACTTATTCACTTGTATAATACGTAAATACAGGCATTTATCTTTGATCTAATAGAATTTGATAGAGTATTAACTCATAGAATAGATGATATTCAACACATTGACGAGCCGTCAAGGTCTGAGAAACAACTATGAAATAGCTAATTTGGCCACTCGGAGAGACAAATCCTCCCTGCTATCGAACATAATTCTCCTCTCGCAGATGCACAACGCATCGCGTTGAAGGGCTTTCGCTGCATGTGCTGCCATATTGCTGAGAAAGAAACGATTGGGCTCTCGCACTTCCTGCGGATGCTCGGGAGACGGCACCTCATCCTCTCGATGCATGCGAGCAGGGCAGGGACACGCCGGAGAAGAACGGGGCGAGGGATTCGGCTCCGATACAGCGCATTTCCATTCCTCTCCCCCACGCTCCCCCACCCTGCGGAGGGGACAAAAAAAACGTGGGAGAGCATGAAGCTCTCCCACGTCGATGGGATGAATGAAGCGGGAGCCCTGCGACGGGCAGCTCCTTATTTCAGCCGTTCGCAAGCGGCTTTGATGCGGCGCATCGCCTCAACGATGTTCTCATCGCTCGTGGCATAGCTCATGCGGAAGCACTCGGGGCTGCCAAAGGAGTCACCTCCCACGCAAGCCACGTGGGCCGTGTTGAGCAAATAGAGGGCAAAATCGGTAGAGGTGTGGATGGTGGTCTCGCCGTCGGACTTTCCGAAGTAAGCAGAGCACTTGGGGAAGAGATAGAAGGCGCCTTCCGGATCGTTGACCTCGAAACCGGGGATTTCGCGGGCAAGTTGTACAATGAGGTTCTTGCGGCGCTCGAAGGCCTTGCGCATTTCTTCCACCGGCTCTTGCGGGCCGTTGAACGCGGCGACCGAGGCCTTTTGCGAAATGGAACCGGCACCCGAGGTGTATTGGCCCTGCAACTTGGAAACGGCCTTGGCGAGTTCGAGCGGAGCAGCCACGAAACCGATGCGCCACCCCGTCATGGCGTAGGCTTTCGACACGCCGTTAATCACGGCAACGCGGTCTTTCATGCCGGCGCACGTGGCGATCGAGGCATGTTGGCCGACATAGTTGATGTGCTCGTAGATTTCATCGGCAATGACGAGCACTTGCGGGTGGCGGCGGAGCACTTCGGCCAGTCCTTCCATTTCTTCGGCGCTATAGACGGAACCGGTGGGGTTGGAGGGGCTGCAAAGGATGAGAGCACGGGTGCGGGGAGTGATGGCGGCCTCGAGTTGTGCGGGCGTGATCTTGAAATTTTGCTCGATCTTGGCTTCCACAAACACGGGGGTGCCGTCGGCCAGGCGCACCATGTCGGGATAGCTCACCCAATAGGGGGCGGGGATGATGACTTCATCGCCTTCGCCCACCACAGAAAGGAGCACGTTGCAAACAGCTTGCTTGGCTCCATTCCCCACCACGATTTGTGCGGGCGTATATTCGAGGTGGTTCTCACGAAGCAGCTTGCCGCAGATGGCTTCGCGCAGGTCGAGATAGCCGGGCACGGGGCTATAGCGCGACCAGTTGTCGTCGATGGCTTGTTTGGCCGCGACTTTGATGTGATCGGGGGTGTTGAAATCCGGTTCTCCGACGCTGAGATTGATGATGTCGACGCCTTGTGCTTTGAGTTCGGCGCTCTTTTGCGACATGGCCAGGGTGGCGGAGGGCGCAAGACGGTTGAGACGGGCGGAAAGTTGCATGATGCAGTGAAAAATTAAGGGAAGTGGGGGTAAAAAAATCGGCTCGCGAGGGTTCCGAAGGCGGAACCCTCCGAGCCGTTATGGGAACGAACGCGCGGAAGATTAGCGGCGACGTCCGAAGAAACGCAGGAGGTAGAGGAAAAGATTGACGAAGTCGAGATAGAGCGTGAGACTACCGAGCAGAGAGATGCGGAGTCCCATTTCATTGTCGGCGCCGCCCACAGAAAGGAGGAGGTTCTTGATCTTTTGCGTGTCGTAAGCCGTCAAACCGGTGAAGATAATCACACCTAAGTAGTTACAAATCGACATCAACATGTCGTTTTTGAAGAACCAATTCGCCACGGAAGCAATGATCAATCCGATAAGGGCCATGTAAAAGATGCGGCCGAACGTCGACAAATCACGCTTGATGAACAGCCCGACGAGACCCATCGCGGCAAAGACGCCGGAGGTGATGAAGAAGGTCTGGGCTATGGACGCCGCGGTGTAGACCAAGAAGATAAAAGAGAACGTTACGCCGTTGAGCAGGGCGTAGATGGCAAACAGAACGCCCGCTGTGGTGACGGAAAGCGACATGATCCGCGCGGAAATGAACCACACGAGACCCAATTCGGCCAACAAAAGTCCCCAGAAGACGAGACTATTCGAGGCGATACTGTAGACCATCTGCGGTTGCGTGGCGACTGCCATGGCGGTAAGCCCGGTAATGGCGAGCGCCAACGTCATCCACAGATAAACATTCTTCATCACTGCGAAGAAAGATACGCCGGTTGTGCCCTGTGGCACGATGTGATCGGCATTGTACTGTTGAGGATCGTACATAAGGTAGGGTATTTAGGTAAAACTTATCCGAACTGGAAGTCCACTTCTCCCTGGAAAAGGAGAGAAGCGGCGCGCAGATCAATAAGACCTCGCTGAAGTTTCGGGAAATCGCACGGATTGGAACGGAAGCCTCGCACCCAATCGATGGAAGTGGCGGGCGGCTGCCGAGAAGTCGCGCGCAAAGCGAGCGAACTCCCGCGAAAGCCCGATGAAAAGGGCACCAAGGCGACGGAAGTGGCGGGCGGATGCCGAGAAGTCGCACGCAAAACGAGTGAACTCCCGCGAAAGCCCGATTAAAAGGGCGCCAAGGCGATGGAAATGGCGGGCGGGATTATTTTTTCAGGTGCAACGCGTGGTGCATGCGCTCTTGTTTGGTGAGCAAGTAGCGGCGATTGTACTCATTGGGGGTGATTTCCATGGGCACATTCTCGACAATTTCGAGTCCGTAAGCCTCCAAACCGACGCGCTTCACGGGGTTGTTCGTGATGAGTCGCATCTTCGTGACGCCGAGTGCACGCAAAATTTGTGCGCCCACGCCATAATCGCGCTCATCGGGGTCGTATCCGAGATGAACGTTGGCATCTACGGTGTCGAGTCCCTGTTCTTGGAGTTTATAAGCCGCGATTTTGGCCATGAGTCCGATGCCGCGTCCCTCTTGATTGAGGTAAAGCACGACGCCTTTCCCTTCTTTATCGATCAGCTCCATCGATTTGTGGAGTTGTTCCCCGCAATCGCAGCGGCGGCTCCCGAAAATGTCGCCGGTCACGCAACTACTGTGCACACGCACGAGGATAGGTTCGCCCGGCTCCCACGTTCCTTTGAAGAGCGCCGCGTGTTCGAGACCATTGCTCTTTTGTTTGAACGGAATAAAGCGGAAATCGCCGTAATCCGTAGGCATTTTGACTTCCTCCCCGCGTTCCACGAGGCTTTCCTCCTTCAAACGGTAGGCAATCAGGTCTTTGATGGTGATAATCCGCAATCCTTCTCGCGCGGCAAACTCTTTTAGTTGCGGCATGCGGGCCATTGTGCCGTCGGGATTGAGAATTTCGATCAAACACGCCACCGGTTGGAATCCGGCCAGGCGCGCCAGGTCAACAGCAGCCTCGGTGTGTCCGGCGCGCGCCAAGACTCCGCGGTCTTGTGCGTAGAGCGGATTGATATGTCCGGGGCGTCCGAACCATTCGGGGCGTGCATTGGGATCGGCTAGGGCGCGAACCGTCGCCGCACGGTCGTGTGTGGAGACACCGGTGGTGCATCCTTCGAGCAAGTCCACGGTTACGGTGAAGGGCGTGCCGAGCATCGATGTATTGGTCTGGACTTGGTGCTCCAACTCCAGTTGGCGACAGCGTTCCTTGGTGACCGGCGCGCAAAGCACGCCGCGTCCGAGCTGAAGCATGTAGTTGATTTTCTCGGGAGTAATGAGTTCTGCGGCCGTAATCAGGTCGCCTTCGTTTTCTCTGTCCTCGTCATCGACGACAATAACGAATTTCCCGGCTTTGAAGTCCTCAAGGGCTTCTTCTATAGTGGAAAGTTGTACTTCGGGCATGGGAATTAAATAGGAAAATGTCTATGAGATTCAATGATGGTCGCCCTGTGCATCGGACAACTCGGGGGCTTCCTCCGCATCGTGCGAGGCTGGCGGCGCGTAGTCGGGCATTTGATCGGCAAAAGCCGAAGGGTTGTCCGCTCCTGTGGGCGCTTCCTCCGCACTGCACGGAGTCGACGGCTCGTAGTTGGGCATTTGATCGGCAGCAACCGAAGCTGCGCGCGACGACTCGGGTGTTTCTTCCACATCGTGCGGGGCAGGCGGCACGTAGTTGGGCATTTGATCGGCAAAAGCCGCATCAAGACGATCGAGCGCTTTACGTAATTGCCGCAAATCGCGTGCCAAACGGAAACGGAAGCGCCAAACTCGCATCCAGATCACCAATCCGAGGGGAAAGAGGGCGCCCAGCACCCAATTGATGCGGCGTTTTGCGAAAGGCGAGCGCGTTCCGCCGTCGTAGAGCACAGGCATGTCGCCCAAAGCGGAGAGAATCTGCGGCGAAGTGCTGTTGTTGAGATCTTCGACCAGCGTATCGACGTTGTCGGCCAGGCGTTTAACCCTCGTGTCGGGGCGATGTCGGAAGAACAAGGCGAAATAGTTGGGTGGCAGCCACAATCTTTTCTTACCGGGATAGGCCTCGAGATCGTGCCGCACGGCCGCCGCGAGGCGAAAGTCGGCTTCCCAGTCGGGCGGGTTGATAATCACTTCCTTGCGGAAGACATGTCTTTTGACGCGCAGGGCAAAGAATTTGCGGAAACGCTCCACTACCACATCGCGGTTGAAGAGCATCGCATCGCGGTTGGCCATAAAGGTGAGATAGGCGCCGGCCGGTGCGAGAATCATGCTCGAAACCCACATGCCCAGCACCATATTGATATTGCCGTCGCGGGCCATTTTCATGCCGGACGTGTTGATCACATAATAAAAGATGAAGATCAGCACCGAAATGATGGTGGGCAACCCCAGTCCCCCCTTGCGAATAATGGCGCCGAGGGGGGCACCGATGAAAAAGAAGAGCAAACACGCCAGCGACAGGGTGATGCGCTGGTGCCACTCCACTTCATGCCGGCGCAAGTACCAGATTTGGTCCTCCACCGTCTCGCTTTGCCAGTCATATTGCGACGAAAGGCTTTGCAGGCGGGCGACGGCCATTTGTCGCGCCGCGTTTTGCTGCTCGGCCTTCCACTTTTTGAGCAAGAGGTCGAAACTCACGGGATGTTTCTCGAAGGCGCGCACCGCCGCCAGGGAATCTTTGCGCGAAAGTGGCTTTGCGCCGTAGATCGGTGCCGAAGAGATGCCGTTGAAATAGGCCACCGCGCTCGAATCGATGAGGTGATTCACCGAATCGACGTAGTGATTCAGTTCGCGCATGTCTTTGGCTTGTGGAATGTCGGCAAACTGACTTGCCTCCAACTCATTAAAATTCGAATCGAAGTCAAATATCAGCTGTTTGTAGTCGAACGTCTCGCGATCGTAGGGAGCTCCCTGCGATTTGAACACGTTCATGTTGTCAGACTTCAGGTTCTGAAACTGTTCTCCGTCCCATAACGTGAGACGCATGTGCATTTTGTCGGCAGTCAGCTCAATGCGCGCCGAATCGGCCAGCACAATCTGCGCACGGTCGAAGCCTTGGTCCACTTTATAGATAATGGTGTGGTAGAGCATCCCCGTCTCGGCGTTCTTCTTCTCGACATAAAGGTTGAAATTCTTCATGCTGTAGAACACGCCCTCGGGAATTTCGACGGCCGGTTGTGAGATTTTGATCGACACCAAGAGGCTGCGCAACGATTTTTGCGCGTCGGTGGCAATATTATTCTGGAAATAATAGACCACAAAGGTGAGGGGGAGCACCAAAAGGAAGATGGGGCGCATGATGCGCACCAGGGGTACGCCGGCGGCCTTCATGGAAAGGAGCTCAAGGTTCTCGCCCATGTTGCCGAAAGTGATGAGCGAGGCCAGCAACACCGCGAGGGGCAGGGACGTGGGCACCAGACTGATGCAAACATACCAGAAGAATTTGCCCAAGACCGCCGCGGTGAGGCCCTTGCCCACCAAGTCGTCGACATAGCGCCACATGAACTGCATGACAAAGACGAACAAACAAATGAAGAAAGCCCCCACAAAAAGTTGCAGGAACTTGCCTAAAATGAAAGTGTCGAGTCGTTTGGGTTTGTACATGGGGCAAAGTGCACACGAAGTGCAAAGCAAAAATACAATATTCTTTTCACTCTCGCGGCGTTTGCGGCGGCGAATTGCAACCTTGTCCGACACTTTGCGCAAAAGTCCCCAAGTTTTGCCCGCTCGGCAGCCCAAACAAGGCATAAAAGCACGTGGAGTGAGCAAAAAACGCACACCGCCGGCACACGACAGGGCGAAAATATCGTATTTTTGTAGGCGTCCATTTCGGCAGTCGCCCGCCATTTCTTCCACCGACTCCTTATTTTTTCAGCTTATGCACAGCCTTCCCCCGCTCATTTCCGACCTTGCGCTCATTCTCATTGTGGCCGGTTTGGTCACTGTGCTGTTCAAACGCCTCAAACAGCCCCTGGTGCTGGGCTACATTGTGGCCGGTTTTCTGGCCGGCCCGCACATGCCCTACATGCCCACCGTGCAAGACCACAGTTCAATCGAGACGTGGAGCAGCATCGGGGTGATCTTCCTCATGTTCTCGCTCGGTTTGGAGTTTTCGATCAAGAAGATTGCGGCGATGGGCATGCGTCCCGTCCTCGCGGCCGCGATGGTCATGGGCTGCATGATCGGAGTCGGCGGCGCCACCGGGCGCCTTTTCGATTGGAGCAGCACCGACAGTTTGTTTCTGGGCGGCATGCTCGCCATGTCCTCCACCACCATCATCTACAAAGCCTTCGACGATCTGGGTCTGCGCCGCAAGCGTTTTGCGGGCGAAGTGCTTTCGGTGCTGATTCTCGAGGACATTCTCGGCATCTTGCTCATGGTTATCCTCTCGGCCACAGCCGTTTCGCAGCAATTCGAGGGCGGCGAACTCGTCAAGAGCCTCCTTTCGCTGGGTTTCTTCCTGGTGTTGTGGTTTGTGGTGGGGATCTACGTCGTGCCTGCCTTTCTGCGCCGCGCCCACGCCTTCATCAACGACGAAACCCTGCTGGTCGTTTCGATCGGCCTGTGCTTTGTGCTCGTCGTGTTGGCCGATCGCGCAGGCTACTCGTCGGCCTTCGGTGCCTTCATCATGGGCAGTATTCTCTCTGAAACCCTCGAAGCCGAAAAAATTGAGCACCTCGTCTCGCCCGTCAAGGATCTTTTCGGTGCCATCTTCTTCGTTTCGGTGGGCATGATGGTCGATCCCGGCATCTTGGTGGCCCATTGGGGCGCGGTGCTGGTCATCACGCTCGCCGTGTTGGGCGGTCAAATGGTGTTCGGCACGCTCTCTTTCGTCGTGGCCGGTCATCCGCTGCGTCGGGCGATGAATTGCGGATTTTCGCTCGCGCAGATCGGCGAATTTGCCTTCATCATCGCGGCGCTGGGCGTCTCGCTCAAGGTGACGAGCCCCTACCTCTACCCCATTGTCGTGGCGGTGAGCATCATCACCACGTTCCTCACGCCCTACATGATCCGCCTGGCCGACCCGGCCTACGGGTTGCTCTCGCGCCGCTTCGGACATTGGTTCAAACGCATCGATGCCGACCGCGTGGCCACCGAACGTGCCACGGCCACGTCGGGCACTCCCGCCTCCTCGCCGCAGGAACGCCGGCTGACGAGCTACGCCGGCGAGTACATGAAAGCCACTGTGCTGCAAACGCTCGTCTACGGCGTGCTCATTTTCGCCACCGTCGTGCTGAGTTTCTCCGCCCTGCTGCCCGTGCTGCGCAGCCTGCTCACCCACTGGGTGGGCAATGCGGTGACGGGCCTGCTCACGCTGTGGTTTGTGTCGGTGTTTGTGCGCCCGGTCGTGATGCGC
Source organism: Prevotellaceae bacterium UBA1746 (assembly GCA_905369775.1). Lineage (GTDB taxonomy): Bacteria > Bacteroidota > Bacteroidia > Bacteroidales > Bacteroidaceae > Alloprevotella. The sequence continues at coordinate 10,715 of CAJPJR010000021.1, read as the reverse complement.
AAGCACAATTCGTCCTCGGCGCGCGCGCTGCGTACCCACTTCTCGGGGCGCCTGCTGGTGGGCATCTCGATGGGCGTGCGTTTGCTGCTGGCCGTCTACACCCTCTTCTACATCATCGAATATCTTTCGCCCTTCGCCTGGTACTATCATCTGGCGGCGACCCTCTTGCTGCTGCTTTTCATCCTGCGCTCGCGGCGCATCAAGTACCAAAGCATCCGCATCGAGCGGCGTTTCCGTCAAAACCTCAGTCAGCGCGAAACGGCCTCGCGCCAAAGCACGCCGGGCAGCTATGCGGGTCGGCTGGCCGCCCACGATATGCACCTGGCGCGGCTCACGCTGCCGACTTTCACCCACTGGGCGGGGCAAACGCTGCAATCGCTCGACCTCGGTCGGCGCTGCGGTGTGCACGTGGCGGCCGTGTTGCGCGGCGACCGGCGCATCAACATCCCCGACGGCTCCACCCACCTGTATCCGGGCGACGTGTTGGAGGTGATCGGCGACGACTCTTGCTTGGAAAACTTCGCCGCGCAAATGCAGAGTGCGACAGATGCAGCCCCCGCCGCCGACCATGCCGATCACAGCTTGCGCCTTTTGCGCCTGCGCGTCTCGCGTCGCTCGCCCTTGGTGGGCACCACCGTGGCCGAGAGCGGCATTCGCGACACCTACGACTGCATGCTCATCGGTTTTGAGGACGCCGCGGGCAACATCGAGGTGAGCGAAGCCTCGCGCACCATCGTTTCCGGCCAAGTGCTGTGGGTGGTGGGCGAACGCCCGGCCTTGCGGCGCCTCGAAGCCCTCGTGCAACCGCCGAAATCCACCGCGCCCCAAACACCGACGGCTGCTGCGACCGGCGCGCCCCGCTGATTTCGGCGGTGCCGAGCCCGGAGTCTCACCGGCAGCCCGCCGCCGAGTGTGAAAAACGGGGACGTTTCGCTCGAAACTCCGCACGTTTCGCCCCAAACGCCCCCGTTTTTTCCTCCTCGCGGGTAGCTTTTCGCTTCTTCTTTCTCTCCCTCTCTTTTTCCTCCCCCACATGTCCACAGCCCTCCTCGGGGGCGGCGCAGCCGGCTGCATGCTGGCCCTCCGTCTCCACGAACTTTTGCCGCACGAACGCATTGTGATCTTCGAACGCAGCGGTGCGCCGCTCACCAAGGTGCGCGCCACGGGTGGCGGTCGCTGCAATGTGACCAACACCTTCGCCGACGTGGCCGAAACGGCCGACGTCTATCCTCGCGGCGCGCGACTGATGAGCCGCCTGCTCCGCGCCACGCCGCCCGAACGCCTCATGGCGCTGTGGGAATCGCTCGGCGTGGCGCTGCGCGTCGAGGCCGAAGGGCGGGTTTTCCCCGCTTCGCAGCAATCGGCCACCGTGGTCGATGCGCTGCTCTCGGCCTTGCAGCGGGGCGGTGTGGAGTGGCGCACGCACAGTGAGGTGCACACGGTCGCCCCCGCGCCCGACGGCACGTTTCGTCTCGTCGATCGGCACGGCGCCCCCGTGGCCGATGCGCACTTCGACCACGTGGCGGTGACCTGCGGCGGTCTCGCGCGCCCCGAAGCGCTCGCACCGTGGGAAGCGCTGGGCCATGCCGTCGAAGCCCCCTGCCCCTCGCTTTTCGGTCTGCGACTCGACGCGCCGGCGCTGGCCGCCCTCTCGGGCGTGAGCGTGAACGAGGTCTGCCTCAGCCTGCGCGACACGAAAATTCGCGCCCCCGGGCCGCTGCTCCTCACACGCCAGGGCGTGAGTGGACCGGGTGTGCTGCGACTCTCAGCCTTCGGCGCGCGGGTGCTGGCCGCGGCGGGCCACCGCGGCACGTTGCTTATCGGTTGGTGCGGCACGGCCGATCCCGAGCGGGCGCTCGAGGAACTTCGGTGCCTGTTTGCCGCTCACGGCGGGCGACAAGTGGGGAGCGTCCGCGCCTTCGACCTGCCCGCACGCCTGTGGAACGTCCTGCTCGAGCGGGCCGAGGTGCCGGCCGAACGGCGCTGTGCCGAACTCAACCGCCGACAACTGCGCCAACTCGCCACGGTGCTCACGGCCGACGCCTACGCCGTGACGGGACGCACCACCCACCAGGGCGAATTTGTCACGTGCGGCGGCGTGAGTCTCAAGTCGGTGTCGCCCAAGACGATGGAGAGCCGGCACGTGCCGGGGCTGTTCTTTGCGGGCGAGGTGCTCGACATCGACGGACTCACGGGTGGTTTCAATCTCACGGCGGCCTGGCTCACGGGGCTCACGGCGGCCGAGGGCATCGCGCGGCGAGCAGGCGAGAAAGCGCGCGACTGAACGCTCCGTTTGCGCCCGAATGAGCATTTTCGCCTCGCGGCGTCGACCTTCTCACCCCACATTTTGCCCCATTTGGCACGCGAAAACGCCTGCGGAGCCTAATCTTTGGCGTGCGAAGCCCGCTTCTCTCGTTTTTTATGCGTATATTCGCCGCTAAGCCTCCAATTTTGGAGTGCAAAATCGCATCAATCTCATTCAATGAAACATAATACTCTTCCTTTATTTGCCTTCCTCTTGTTCGGTGGTCTGAACTACGCGCTGCACGGCGCGGCTCAGCAGCCCGCCGGTTCGGACAAGATGGATGCCGCCCTCAGTCAAATCGTGCAACGTCGCGCCGCGCTGGCCCGCTCCACCCGCGGCACCGTCGACAGCACCGCCACTCACCTCCGTTTGCGGGGCCGCGTGGTGAACGTCAACGCCCCCTTGCGCCTCAACATCGCCACCGCCGAAGGCAGCGCCGAGGCCGTGGCCACCCGCATCGCCACACTGGGCGGAACGGCCACGGTGATCACCGATGCCATGGTGACGGCCACCGTGCCCGCCGCCGCACTCGACAGCTTGGCCACCATGAACGAGGTGAAACACCTCACTTTCCCGCGCCGTTTCCGCCCTTCGCTCAACAAAGCGCGCGCCGATGCGGGCGTGACCAAGGTGCACACGGGCACCGGCCTGGACACCCCTTTCACGGGTCGCGGCGTCGTGATCGGCGTCATCGACCAAGGTTTTGAATTCCGCCACGCGGCCTTCCTCGACCCCACTTCGAAAAATTCGCGCGTGAAGATGCTTTGGGACCGTTCGGCCTATTCGAGCGACCCCGCCGAGAACAAAGACACCACTCCCACCGCCGTGATCCCCACCGGGACCGACCGCTCGAAACCCGACACCGGCCACGCCACACACGTGACCAATATCGCCGCGGGCAGCGACACGGGCAACGGACTCAAGGGCGTGGCGCCGGAAGCCGACATCATTATGATTCCCTCTTCGTTTGACGACACGGAAATCATGGAGGACGTGAAATTCGTCAAGGACTATGCCCAACAACACAAGCAACCTTGGGTGGTGAACATGAGTTTCGGCAGCCAAACGGGGCCCCACGACGGCAGCACGGACTATGATCAGAGCATCGACCGCCTGTTGGGCGGCCGCGGCGGCTTCATCACGGCGGCCATGGGCAACGAAGGCGACCAACACCTCCACACCCACGGCACACTGGCCCCGGGCGAAACGAAATATGTGCTCGTCGACGCCGACTTCCAAAGCGTGGTCGACGGGGAAGCCGACGACCAATTCTACACCAATGTGGACATTTGGGGCAGCGCCGCCGACGGCAAAACGCATTTCACCGTCACACCCTTCCTCTATTCGGGCGGAGAGATTCTGCCGCAAACGAACGAATATTGGAAAAAAGTGATCGATGAGAGCAGCGAACTCGGCACGGTCAACACGAACAACCAGCGCGAATTGCACCGCTACTTCCTGGATCTGCGCGCCGCTTGGGACAACGCCGTGATTCCGGGCGACGAAAACGAAGAAGGCGGCGACGACCTGAACATGAAGATCGGGTTCAAGATCACGGCTTCGGCCGACAACACGCAAAACGAAGCCCTCCACGTTTGGGTGGACGGCAACGGCCTGAGCGCGGGCGTGGCTTCTCGGCCGGTCAAGGGGCACGAAGCTGCCACACTGCAAGCCGACGACGAATTTATCGTGGGCGAAGGCGCCGCTTCCATCCCCCGCGCCATCGCGGTGGGCTGCTATGCCACGAACCTCGACTACAAAGGCGAGAAAATCAGCGAAGAGAAGTTGGGCGACGTCACGAGTTTCTCCTCCGTCGGTCCGTTTCTCGACGCGAAATACCCCAAGCCCGCAGTGCTCGCCCCCGGTTCGCTCATCAACAGTGCGCAAAACAAGCTGGCGCAAGGCTTTGATCCCAACGATGAGGACTTGTTGCTGACCACATCGGTGGGCCGCGGCAAAGACAAATCGTGGTACGGACTGATGGAAGGCACTTCGCAGGCCTCGCCCTTCATGGCCGGCACGATTGCCCTGTGGTTGCAAGCCTATCCCTACCTCACCTACGAGCAGGTGATCGAGATTCTGCAAAAGACCGCGCGCAAGCACGCCAAAATGGACGGCAAGACTTGGGATGCGCGCTACGGCTATGGCCTGGTCGACGCCTACGAAGGCCTGAAAGAAGCCCTGCGCATCGGCAAGGTCGACGGTCTGACGCGTCCTTCGGCCGCGCTCGAACCGGTGAGCATCGCACGCACTCCCGAAAGCTGGCGGGTGCTCTTCAACAACCCCGAACGCGAAGCCACGCTCACGGTCTTCTCGCTCGACGGCCGCCCCGTGATGCAACGCCGCCTCAGCGGTGTGCAACAGGCCCACGAGGAAGTGATCGACCTCGGCGGACTGCAATCCGGTGCCTACGTGCTGTCGATCGTCACGCCCGGCACTCGCTTGGCACGTCGCCTCATCGTGACCCACTGATCCCGAGGACGGCTGTGCGGCAGCCCATCTTGCTGCCCGATGCCTTATATATAATGTGTGTAGGCGCCTAATTCCGTAATGTAGACGCCCGGCACATTGTGCAGACGCCCTATATATAATGTGTAGGTCCGGTATAGAATGCGTAAGTCCGGCCGCTGCTCGCACAAGCAGGGGTCGGGCTTCGCTTTTCGCCCCCATATCCTGCCCAAGCCCCGGCCTTTCGGCACCACACCGCCCGCGCGCAGCCGGAAGCACAGCGGTTTCGGCGCTTTTCGTCACAATCTTATCGGGCGGCCGCCGTGTCAATCCAAAAGTTTTCCGTATATTTGCGGCCAAATACCAAACTCCGACATTGCGCATGGCCACAAATCGCAAAATCCAAACCGCCCTCGTCTCGGTTTACCACAAAGACGGCCTCGAACCGCTGCTCCGCGCCCTGCATCGCCAAGGCGTTCAATTCCTTTCTACGGGCGGCACTCACGACTTCATCTGCTCTCTCGGTCTTCCGTGCGAGCGCGTCGAAGACCTCACGGGCTATCCCTCCATTTTGGGCGGACGCGTCAAGACACTCCACCCCAAAGTGTTCGGCGGCATCCTCGGACGCCGCGATTTGTCCGACGATGTGCAGCAAATGGCACAATACGAAATCGGAAACATCGATTTGGTCATCGTAGATCTCTATCCTTTCGAAGCCACCGTGGCCTCCGGCGCCTCCGCAGCGGAGATTATTGAGAAAATCGACATCGGCGGCATCTCGCTCATCCGCGCAGCCGCCAAGAACTTCAACGACGTGGTGATCGTTTCCTCCAAGGCAGACTACGCCCCGCTGCTCGAAATCGTCGAAGCCCGCGGCGCAGAAACCACACTCGAGGAGCGTCGCGCCTTCGCCACCCGCGCTTTCGCCACCTCCTCGCACTACGACACGGCCATTCACGCCTGGTTCCAACAGGCCTGACGCCACTCGGCAATATTTTCCCACAAGCTATTCTCCCCATAGCTCCACCTTCTAACCACCGCATTGCCCAATGGGAATTTTTTCTTCCTTCTTCTCGATGAAACGCGAGTTGGCCATGGACCTGGGCACGGCCAACACCATCATTATCGCCGACGGTGAGATCGCCGTCAACGAACCTTCGGTCGTTGCCCTCGATCCCAGCTCAGATAAGACCATCGCAGTCGGCGAACGCGCCAAGCTCATGTATGAAAAGACGAGCGAAAAGATCCGCGTGATCCGTCCTTTGCAAGACGGCGTGATTGCCGACTTCAACGCTTGCGAACAAATGATGCGCGGCCTGATCAACATGGTGCGCACCAGCCGACATCTCTTCACCCCCAGCATAAGAATGGTCATCGGAGTCCCCTCCGGTTCGACCGAAGTTGAGCTCCGTGCCGTGCGCGACAGCGCAGAACACGCCGGCGGCCGCGATGTCTATCTCATTTACGAGCCCATGGCCGCCGCAATCGGCATTGGTCTCGACGTCAACGCCCCCGAAGGCAACATGGTTGTGGACATCGGCGGCGGAACCACGGAGATCGCCGTGATTTCCATGGGAGGTATCGTCTCGAACAACTCCATTAAAATGGCAGGCGACGACTTTACGGCCGACATTCGCGAATACATGAGCCGCCAGCACAACGTTTCCGTCTCGGAACGCATGGCCGAGCGCATCAAAATCCAAGTCGGCAGCGCACTTGCTGAGCTTCCCGCCAACGAAGCCCCCGCCGACTACGTGGTACACGGCCCCAATCGCATCACTGCCCTGCCGATGGAAGTCTCTGTGTGCTACCAAGAGATCGCACACTGCCTGGAACGCTCCGTTGCCCGCATTGAAACGGCCGTGCTCAACGCGCTGAGCAACACGCCCCCCGAACTTTATGCCGATATCGTCAAGAACGGCATCTATCTCACCGGTGGCGGCGCCCTCCTTCGCGGACTCGACAAGCGCCTGACGGACAAAATCAACATCCCCTTCCACGTGGCAGAAGATCCCCTCCTCTGCGTGGCCAAGGGCACGGGCAAAGCGCTCGAAAACGTCGACGACTATCCCTGCCTCATGCGCTAAATTTGACGCGCAACGACGGAACAAAGCGCCCCACCTTCGGCAAGAATGAGCAATTTCTCCCCGAAATCGGCGCCTCATCGGGAGCCAACTCCACGCCCCACCCACATCACCGGCGCCCCGTCCGACCTTTCGGGCGGGGCGCTTCGGCTTTCGCTTCCCGGCACGAGGGAAACCATCGAAAAGCCCCCGGCGGCAAATCAACCTCCACCCGCAACTACACGCAACGCCCCACCGCGTCGAATCTCACCGCGCGACAGCCACCTCACCGCCCCGGGCACACAAGCCACTCCTCCCGTCGCTCAAAAGTCCCCGTCCCAGAAACCTCCTCCCCCATGCAAATACTCCTCGATTTTCTCCGTCGCTACAACTACATCTTCCTGTTTGTCGTGCTCGAGATCGTGAGTCTCACCCTTCTCTTCCGCTTCAACGACTATCAAGGGAGTGTATGGCTCACCGCCGCCGGTGAAGGCGCCGCCCAACTCAATCGCGCCTACACCGAAACCGAGAGTTTCTTCAATCTGCGCGACATCAACGGCGCCCTCACCGACGACAACCTCCGTTTGCAGCGTGAGAACGCCAGCCTTCGCGACGCCCTGGCCGAAGCCCTCCACGACAGCACCCACACCGAACGGCGCGTGCTGCAAGAACTCGGCGGTTACCGTCTGCTCCCCGCCCGCGTAGTGAGCAACAACGTGCGCTCCGGCGGCGACGGCTACCTCGTGCTCGACCGCGGAAGTGCCGACGGCATCCGTCCCGAAATGGGCGTTGTGGGCGGTGGCGGCGTAGTCGGCATCATCTATCTCGTCGGTCCGCGCCACTCCCTCGTGCTTCCCGTCACCAACAGCAAGTCGAGCATCTCCTGCTGCGTGCGTGGCAGCCACTACTTCGGCTATCTCCTCTGGGACGGCGGCAGTACGCGCAAAGCCCACGTCGACGACGTGCCGCGCTACGCCAAGGTGCGCGCCGGCAACGTCATCGAAACGTCGGGCTACTCCTCTGTTTTCCCGCCGGGCATCTTCGTTGGGCGCGTTCACCGCGTCTCCAATTCGTCCGACGGCCAGAGCTACCGTCTCGACGTGGTGCTCGGCACCGATTTCGGCAACATTCGCGACGTCAACGTCGTCCTCACACCCTACAAAGCCGAGATCGACAGCCTCCGCGCCAAGGCCGACAGTTTGAAATAAGCGCTGCTCAACACCCTCATCCCCCGAACAGCCCACCGCCGTTCGGGGGATTTTTTGTATCCCTCTCCCGCAGTCTCCCTCCTCCCCGCGCGAAATTTGCGCACGCCGCACGAGCACAAGCCAACACCCGCCCCGCACCCTCCGCCGCACGGCAGAGCATCGCGCATCGACTCCCCATTTCCGTCAGAAAACGGGGAGCAATAGCGCCATATCGGGGAGACTTTCGCGAAAAGCCCCGCGTTTTCACAGCGGACGACGACAACATATGGCGAAGCCTTCGCATCACCGGGCAATCTCTTCGCTCTTTCGCCAAACTGAGCACAAAAAGAACCTCCTCCGCTGAGCATTGTAGCTCAACGAAGGAGGGGATTAATTGGATGTCGCGAAACATAAATATATTAGAATCATTCGTTGTACTTATTCAACATATTATTATCATCACTTCTCCACCAAGAAGCGTTCTGGCGCATATATTTATATTCTTCACTCAGACGCTCATACTCTTCCTTTTGCTTTTGCAACTGATTGTAGTAGTAAAGTCGCTGGTTTCCCACATCATCTAATTCCGTTTGTAGAGAATCTCTCTGTTTTACCACGAGGTGGTAATTCTTCTCATAGGCATTTTTTTCACCCCAGAACCAACCTATTAAGGCAACTGAGACACAAAAAAAGAAATTGAACCAGCCAGTAGATACACCTTTATCCTGACTCTTCAGTTTATTAATCTCCTTCTCTTTCTCCTTCACCCGCGCTTGCCATCCTCCTATCTCCGCTTTGTGCTTCGCAACGTGCTGCGTCCAGGCTCTCAAGCCCGGGATGCCCGCCTGCTGACGCGTGACAAACACCCACGGGATCGTCATCGTTGCCCCCAAAAACACCTCCGGACTTTCATTGTATTCGAAATAACGGGTGGCATCCGCCTTCACATCCAATTTAGGTGCCGACAAACGCGTGGAAACGGGGTGCTCGGCCGCCCAGAAAGACGACAAATCATTCAGCAGCTCCTGCACGGCGCTGTCACCTAAGGCTATTCTCTCGGGATCCATCCGAAGATCGCCACCTTCGCCCAAGGTCAACAACCCGCGCGTGAAGAGTGCCGCGCTCACCGCCCGATCGAAAAACGAAAAGAGGGCGCGGTGATCAGAAACAGCCACGCCGTTCAGCACCAGCCCCACACCGAAAGCCCCATTCTGGCCGGAGAGACGCAGAATGTAGGTATAATTCATGATTTCGCCCTCTCGATGCGCGAGCAATGCCGAAGGCGTTTGTGTGCAACGCCGCACCCCGGCAAAATAGTTCGAACTCTTGTCCTTGGGAAAGGCATAGATTTTGTCGGCCTCGGCGCCGAACAAATAGAAAGTGGCATTAAGCATAAGTGAAACGGAGAAGAAGGTCAAAAAAACACCTGCGGCCGTCTGTGCCTGCGCAATCGTGCGGTCAGCATGCGCCGCGGCCGACGCAAACCGCTTGTCCGTCCGACAGCATCAGTACGGCGGCAGCCGAAAGCAGCACCGCGCGGTCGGGCTCAGCGGATGGAATCGTTTTGCGGTGTGAAGCGAATGACGTGTTTGCGGTTGTCGATGGTGTAAGACACCGTGCGGTTGAGCACCTCGTTGCCCAAAAGCAAGGGCGCCTGCTGGTGGAGGGAGACGGTGGCGACGACATTTTCGAAACGCAGTCCGTCGGCGAGCGTCACCTCGCGGAGCCTCACGAGCGCGTCCTCCACCACTTCGCCCGTGGCCACACGCGATTGCGTTTTCCCCAAGATGTCCTCTTGCGTCAACAGGCCTCTGGCATAGAGCAATTGGGCGTGTTCCAACGAAAGCGACGTTCGGCTGCATCCGGTGTCGAAGATCATGTTCATCGGCTCGCCGTTGATTTCGACTCTCACGATCTTCACGCCCCCTTCCGTGCGGAAAGGCACCTCGACCGTTTCGGCTTCTTCGCCGTTCGTCCCGCCAAACTCCACACGGCCCACAGGGGCTGTGGGGGTGCTGTCGGGCGTTTCGCTCACGGCAGCCGGCTCCGCAGAATCGACGGGCGTGGTGTCGAAATAGATGGGCTTCTTTTTCGGTGTGCACGCCGTCGACAACAGGAGCAGTGCGGCCCACGGGAGCACCACCGCGCACTTTCTCCACGAGCTGTGGGCCGCGTCGGCGCAGGGCGCAGGGCGGTTTTCGGTTTGCCGACGAGGTTCGGCAGCCATATCGTTCATTTCATCGAGATTATTTTCGAGGTTTTTCGCCGTCCTCCCCACTTGCCGTTTTTTTATCGGGCGTTGTGGACTGCTTCGCGGCAGCTGACGGCTTTTTCGACTCGTCGGCAGGCGAGGAGGGGGCACTGTTTTCCTTCTTCTTCGAAGGTGTGGACTGCTTCGTGGCAGGTGCTTTCTGCGCCTCCGCCTGTTTCCCGTCTTTGCCGCTCCCTTCTCGCTTGTTCGACTCCGTTTGCGGCTCAGATGTGTTGTCACCGTGCGAAGATGCCGAGGTGAGTGGATCCGGTTCCGAGGTGGATGACTCCGACTCCGGGTTGTTCGCGGTATGATCGTCAAACCGCGCGGCGCTGTGTCCTACGTTAGTTCCGTTCCATGTCGAGGTTTGGGATGTTTTCTCTTTCCCCCTACATGAACGTACATATAAATAACAGTATAAGCCGAGGGAAGCGAGGATCAAGACTGCACACACCATCCAG